>NZ_JBDVAA010000080.1:0-17199 GCF_039943695.1 Cellulophaga sp.
GCCATCTAGTGCAGGAATAGGTAAAATGTTTAAAAAAGCCAACCATACAGAGAACATTGCCATAAAGTTCCAAATAAATGTCCAGTTCCACTGTTTTGGCATCATCTCTACAATTCCAATTGGGCCTTTTACTTGTTTGTAAGCTCCTGTTTTAGTGTTAAAAATAACTTTAAACTGCCTAATTTGTTTAGTTAGCACCTCAATTGTTTTGTTAAAGCCTTCTGGTATTGCTGCGCCAAAACTATAAGTATCTGTAACAAATAAATCCTCTCTATTTAACACAACTCCTATTGCCGCTTCCTCAGGAACCGTCATTCGTAATGTTTTTGGCTGTCCGTTACGTAAAACCTCTAACTCTATTTCCTTTTCAGGTGATTTTTTAATCACTCCAACAAACTCATTCCAATACGAGGTCTTTTGTCCGTTAACAGCAACAATCTCATCTCCTTTAAGAACACCTGCTTTTTCGGCTACCATACCAGACACAACACTATCAATGGTTGCTTTTTGTCTATAACTTAAAAAGTTTCTTCCTTGCGTACTAAAAACAGCCTCTTTACCTTCTGCACTTAACGGCACTGTAATTTCTTTACCGTCTCTTTTAACAGTAACCTCATCTCCTAAAATAATATCTAATACGGCATCCGTAAACTTTTTACTTTTTTTGCCATCTATAGCTAAAATTTTATCTCCTGTTTTAAGTCCTAGTTGCTCACCAATAGAATCTATTAAAATTCCGTGCTTTAAATTATCTGCAGGTATATAAGTATCTCCGTTATTAAATAATAACATTGTATAAATAAACCAAGCTAAAAAGAAGTTAACTGTTACACCACCCAACATTATAATTAAACGTTGCCAAGCCGGCTTGCTTCTAAATTCCCAAGGTTGGGGTTCACTCTTCATTTGCTCGGTATCCATACTTTCGTCTATCATACCGGCAATTTTAACATAACCACCTAAAGGCAGCCAGCCAATACCGTAAACAGTATCACCTATCTTCTTTTTAAAAAGTGAAAATTTCACATCAAAAAACAAGTAAAACTTCTCTACTTTAGTTTTAAAATATTTGGCAGGAATAAAATGCCCCAGTTCATGCAAAATAACAAGCACTGATATAATTAATATGAACTGTACTATCTGAATAAATAATTCCATTAAATCTCTTTTAGTTTTTAAGAACGAACAAAAGTACACTTTTACGGGTTCTTACAAAAAGATATACTTGCAATGACAGTATTTTTATGAATTATTTAATATGCTATTGTATTGATTATTACTTACACCTATTGTAAATTTGCACAAAAAAATATGGGCGCATTTTTTAGTAAATTTAAAGTTTTAGGCATTGTACTTTTAATAATATCTGCCGTAATAATTACGCTATTTTACAATGCTTTAAAGCCAGAAGTAAAGCTTCCTATTTACCAACCTGCAGACTTTAACACAGAATTGGTAGACTCTACACTTTTACATAAAAAAAAGTACCATACAGTTGCCAATTTTAAACTTACAAACCAAAACGGAGAAACTATTACTCAAGACAATTATGCCAATAAAATTTATGTAGCAGATTTCTTTTTTACCACCTGCCTAACTATATGTCCTACTATGACAAAAAATATGGCAAAAATACAAGAGGTTATTAAAGACGATGATGATGTTATGCTATTGTCACATTCTGTTACTCCAGAGATAGATTCTGTTGCTCAACTAAAAAAATACGCTATTAAAAAAGGGGTTATAGATAGTAAATGGAATTTAGTAACTGGAGACAGAAAAGAAATTTATGATCTTGCACGCAAGTCTTATATGGCTGCAAAAACAGACCTTAACAACCCATACAGTATGGTGCATACAGAAAATTTTGTTTTAGTTGATAAAGAAAAACGTATTCGTGGCACTTATGATGGTACAAACCCTAAGGAAATTAAAGAGCTATTAGAGGATATCAAAATTTTAAAAGCATCATATAAAGAGTAATATTGATATTAAAGAATATAAAAAAAGCATTGTATAAGTCTGTTGTTTTGCTTTTTTCCCTTATTTTTGCTCTTACTTAAAATCAATCTAAATAAAAATTGAGCACTACTGTAGCACAACTTAAAAAAGGGCAAAGAGGAATTATTAAAGATTTCTCTGAAGACACCTTACCAATAAAACTCTTAGAAATGGGATGTTTGCCAGGTAACGTTGTAGAACTTATACAGATTGCTCCTCTAAAAGACCCTATTTACATTAACGTAAATGGCTCACATATAGCGATAAGAAAATCTACTGCTACCTTAATAGAAGTAGATTTAATTGAATGAATGTAATTGAGTATGAGCAAAAATATTAATGTAGCCTTAATTGGAAATCCTAACACCGGAAAAACATCTGTTTTTAATCAGCTTACAGGGTTAAAACAAAAAGTTGGTAACTACCCAGGTATTACTGTAGAAAAAAAAGAGGGTATTTGTAAATTACCTCGTGGTGTAAAGGCACATATAATAGATTTACCAGGAACATATAGTTTAAATACTACTTCTTTAGATGAAAGTGTTGTTGTTGAATTGCTTTTAAACAAAAACGACAAAGATTTCCCAGATGTTGCCGTAGTTGTAACTGACGTAGAAAACCTAAAAAGAAACTTACTTTTATTTACACAAATAAAAGATCTTAAAATACCTGCCATTTTAGTTATTAATATGGCAGACCGTATGGCTAGAAAAGGTATTACATTAGACATACCTTTACTAGAAGAAAAATTAAACACAAAAATTGCACTTGTTAGTACTAGAAAAGGTGTTGGTATAGACAATTTAAAAGAATTAATTGCGGACTACAAAAACCTATCTACAAAGTCTAACATAGATACAACTACAATTGCTCCTGAATATTTTAACAAACTTAGAGCAGCATTCCCCAAAGAAGATGTATACAAGCTTTGGCTGGTTATTACACAAGATGTAAATTTTATGCCTATAGAGAAAAAACGCATTAAAGATGTTACTTCTTTCTCTATTAAATCTAACACAGAGCTTAAAAAGCTTCAACATAGAGAAACTGTTTTAAGGTATCAGTTTATAAATAATATTTTAAAAGAAACATACAAGGTAGACCTAACAGTTGCAAAAGGTTTTAGAGCTACTTTAGACAAAATTTTAACGCATAAAGTCTATGGCTACTTAATATTCTTTTTAATACTATTAGTTATTTTTCAAGCAATTTACGAGTGGAGTAGCTACCCAATGGATTTTATAGACGAGTCTTTTGCGCAAATGAGCGAATGGACAAAAATGACGCTACCTGCAGGGGATTTTACCAACCTTTTAGCAGAAGGCATTATAGCCGGCATAGGTGGTGTTGTAATTTTTATACCACAAATTGCTTTTCTATTCTTATTTATATCTCTGCTTGAAGAAAGCGGTTATATGAGTAGAGTTGTGTTTTTAATGGATAAGCTTATGCGCCCATTTGGACTAAGCGGTAAGTCTGTAGTTCCTTTAATTTCTGGTACCGCTTGTGCTATACCAGCGGTTATGGCAACAAGAACTATTGAAAACTGGAAAGAACGCTTAATAACCATTCTTGTAACACCATTTACAACCTGTTCTGCACGTTTACCCGTGTACTTAATAATTATTGCGCTGGTTATACCAGATGGCACATTTTTAGGCCTTAGCTATCGCGCACTAACCTTAATGCTATTGTACCTATTAGGCTTTGGAATGTCTATTTTCTCTGCAATGGTTTTACATAAAATATTACAAATTAAAAGTAGAACATTTTTTGTTATAGAAATGCCTAACTATAAACTTCCGCTGTTTAAAAATGTAGCTTATACTGTTTGGGAAAAAACAAAAAGTTTTGTGTATGGCGCTGGTAAAATAATTTTAGCAATCTCTGTTATCTTGTGGGTTTTAGGATCATATGGCTTGTCTGACAATTTTAAAAACGCAGAAGAAATTGTTAAAAACAGAATAAATACGGTTGGCTATTCTGAATTTAACCAAGACCACATTAGTGATGAAATAGCAATTTACACAGGTGAGCTTTTTACCAATTACCCAACGTTAGAGGGTAACGCTATTAAAGATTCTATAGCTACACGCACTGCTGCATTAAAATTAAAAGCTGAGAACGAGGAAATAGCTAGTTTTAAATTAGAACATTCTTTTATTGGCTATGCTGGTAAAGCAATAGAACCTATTGTAAAACCTTTGGGTTACGACTGGAAAATTGGTATTGCAGTAATAACATCGTTTGCAGCGCGAGAGGTATTTGTTGGCACATTAGCAACTATTTACAGTGTTGGTAATGACGAAGAAGAAACTATTAAAAACCGAATGGCAGCAGAGGTAAACCCTTGGAATAATAAGCCTTTATTTAATTTAGCGTCTGGAGTATCGCTATTGTTGTTTTACGCCTTTGCAATGCAATGTATGAGCACCTTAGCTATTGTAAAAAGAGAAACTAATAGCTGGAAATGGCCTGCAGCACAACTAGTTTTTATGAGTGGCTTTGCATACATAGTAGCACTTATTGCATATCAACTTTTAAAATAAGCTACGCAAACCTATAACTAAAACTACCATCTTTTTTTTCTATTATAAAAATGATTGCAGCCTTAACGTTTAAGTAGTTTATAAAGTTGTTTTTTTCTTTTAATTGATGAATAAAACTTTGGTAAACCATAGATTTATAATCCCAAGAACATCGTAATTCTAACGCTCTTTTGTGTTCTTTAAAAGAATGATGCACTATAAACAACCTGTTTTGCAAGCAACTACGCTTACCTACACTTTGCTTGTTATAGTAAAAGTTTACAATTTTTTCTGGATGCTCTAAACTAAAACTACTACGTAACTCTTTTGGCACAACTGTTCCTTTAACGTCAAAACGCAATGCAGAATTATTATAAAACTCCACATCATACTCTTGATCTCTGCTATTTGGGTTTCTGGTTACATTATTATTTGCATAAAACAAATACTCATCACACCTAGAACACTGCCATAAAAACCATCGTCTTTTAAAATAGTTTTTATCATCTGTAGTTAAACTATTAATATCTTTTTCTAAAGAGCTGAGTGTTTTACATCTAAAAAGGTTTACTTTTTTATCTGTAGTATTGTTTTGCACTTTTCCCCATTGCAATGGTATTTCTGGAGCTAGTTTTTGCAATTCCCTGCTAAGCGTATCAAACTCTAATGCGTTCATAATGGTATCTTTTAAAATGAAAACGCAATGCTAGAATATGTTTTTTATATCTAAACTTACACTCCTAAAGTTTCTCTAACCGCTAAAGCAATTGCTTTTGCTAATAAAGGCGGTACAGCGTTTCCTATTTGCACCATTTGCTTTCCTTTTGCTCCTTTAAAAATAAAATCGTCCGGAAAAGATTGTAGTCTAGCCATTTCGCGTACTGTAATGACTCTAGACTCTATTGGATGTATATTTACACCTCCGTGGTTTTCTTTTATAGTACAGCTAGCTTCATTCCAAGGGCATTTTTTCCAAGAATCCGAATAATTATCATACAAACTTTTACCCTCTGGCACTTTACCCAAGCGCTCTTTCATAGCATCACTATGCTTTGCTCTAACGTGATTAAAACTAGCGTCGTCTTTTAACTTTACCAAATCTTCTATTGCCTCTTTAGTGGTAATGTAATTTTCTGGTGACAATAATGGTTTAGGGTGTAAATTCTTTTTCCCTATTCGGTTAGCCACAAAAATTATACGTTCTCTTTTTTGAGGCACGTAATAATTAGCTGCATTTAACACAGTAACATTTACCTCATAACCTAGGTTAGCAATATCTTCTTTTATTTTATCTTCTACTTTGCCCTTTAGCATAGATCGTAAACCTTTTACGTTTTCGGCTACTATAAACTGGGGCTGTAACTCTTCAATAATTTGCAACATATCTTTATACAAAGAATTGCGCTCATCCTCTACTATACGACTACCAGACATACTAAACCCCTGACAAGGAAATCCGCCAGACAAAACAGTTAATGACTCACCATTAAGCGAATCTTTAACTGTATTTATAAATTCATCCTTAACACTCCTTTCTGTAATATCTCCTAAAATATGTGGGTGCTTAAAGTTTTCTCGATATGTCATACCTGCCTCCTTAAACCAATCTAAACCGCCAACCTGTGTAAAACCAGCCATTTCAAAACCTTTTGCCATACCACCTGCGCCACAAAACAAATCTGCAGAAGTAAGTTTAGTTTTAGAAGGTTTCTGCCAATTTTTAGATATATCTGTCCAGTTTACAACATCAGTCTTTATAGATTTAGAGGCCTTTTTAAGCGACTCTTTATTTGGAGAAATAGTTAGTGCATCACTCTTTTTAAAAACAGCTACATCTTTAGGACTTAAATAATGTACACCAAAAGTTTTTGTAGATTTAAGAGCACCAGAATGTATGTGTTTCCTAATTATTTTTTGAGAAACACCTAACTGTAACGCTACATCTTCAATACGTAAAATTTGCTCTTTAACCGCCATATAGTTAATTACTCTCCTAATTCTGTAATTTTCTTTTCGTATAAATTTTTACTTTCAATAACAGCAACATTTAACTCTTGCATAATGCCTTCTACTCTACTTTCTATACTCTCCATTTGGCTATTTATATTGTCAAAAGAGTTTAGAGCAGCTGCCACCTCTAGTGCTTTTACAACCTCCACAGCATCTCCGTGCAATAATCTTAATTTTGCAATTGCTTTAGAGGTATTTGCTAATGTGCCATTGTATTTTGTTTTTGCTTTATTAATGGCTTTTAAAAGTGTTTTTCTGCTTTGCTCGTCACTTAAGCTATTGGTTTGGGTTTCCATAGCTGTAAACAAATTAGAGGCTTTAGTTTTTAAATCCTCATACTCCTTATTTAAATTTTCTACACGCTTATTAACCTTTTCCCAGTCACCGTATACTTTAGCAAACTCTTTATCCTCATTTTTAGCATCCTCTAGGGCTCCTTTTAAAGCACTTAAAGATGTTAAACCTTTGGTTACGTTTTTGTTTGCTGTAATTTTTTTCTTTTCAAAAGAAGCTACTTGAGATTTAAACTTCTCTTTTAATCTAATTAGATCTTCTGGACTTTTGTTTTTCCAACAAGATGATAAGGTTAATAAAATAACCAATAAGGCAATACTCTTTTTCATATGTTAATTTAGTTAATGGTGGTGTAAAAATAGAAAAATTAAACTACTACTGTTTTGCTCGTTGGTAATCTGTTAATTTTTGTGGCCCTTCTAACAGCACACGCACCACCCTCAACGTACCATCTTCTGTAGTTGCAATCTGCCATTTAATTAACGATATTTTACCATTTTCTATCTCTATACCTGTAATGCTTCTTGGATGAACGCAACTACCGTCATTAAAAAAAGGAATATCTCCTGGTTCCGGAAAACGAGGTCTATGTGTATGCCCTACAACTGTAAGCTTTTCATTGTTTTGCAATATCCAACGTTTAATTCGTTTTTCAACCTTTATTAATTCTTGGTGATTTTTAGCCGGACTAGTAGGATCTGCTATACCCCAAACCTGTAACGGCTTCCAAAGTACACGCACTAAAAATCTCCCTACACGCCAAAACGTATAGTTCCACCAATCTGCTTGGTGTCCGTGTGTTAAAAAAAGTTCTTGTTGAGTATCTTTATGCTTTAAAACAATACCTTCATGATAAGTTATACCAATAAATAAATCTTTGTCTTTACCATCTATTGGCTCAAAATAACTAGACAAATGCTTTTTTACATAACTAGGGTCTTTGTACACCATATCATGGTTTCCCCAAATCATAAACAATCTATTTTGTAAATGAAACTCTCTTAATAAACCATATATGTTTTTATGTGCCGTAAAAATAGACTCAAAAGATGTGTTCTCCCAAAGCTCATCACCATCTCCCAACTCAAAATAACTATAACCTTCTTTAAAATAATGTTGTAATGCGTGGTAGTAAATGTTTCTATTATTTGCAAAATCATCTGCAAAACTATTATCTCCTCTATGACAATCACTAAAAAGTATTAACTTAGAGCTATCATCAAAAGATACTATTTTAGACTTATTATACGCTCTGGTTAATCTAGTAAAAGAAGACATATTTTAATTTTTGTATAAATATCTAAAAAAGGGATTAAATAGGATTACAACAAACGCAATAAAAAGTAATAATTATTTTGTAATTTTGCAGGCTACTCTTAGACTAAGTAAGGACAATGAAATTTGAAAACGAAATAGAGTTACCACTAAAAAGTCTTGTCAGTTTTGATAAGCTTCTTAAACAGTACGATAAAATGGCTGTTGGTAATGACCTGTTCCTTGCCCAAAAAGCAAGATTTATTTTAAATTACCAAAAACCTTACCCAGAACTACGTGAAGGTTTTACAGATTTAACTTTACTTGATAAACATAAAGATGTTATTAATGTTATTCTACAAGATACTTTCTCTGAGGTACTAACTAAGAATGAAATAAAAGCAGCATCCTTACCCTATGCAAACGTAATTTTTAACTCGTCTGAGAGATTTAAAAAAATTATAGAGGATGCAGGTGAAGGTTTTGAACTTGAAATTAAAAACGTAGAAGAAAGATTAAATTATATTATGGCAAGTACCGTAATATTGAATTTTCATTATGGTTTTAATTTAGACTTTAGAAGACCTATGTTTTATGAAATTCCGGATAAAAACGGAGTTATGAGACACTATAGAATATTGTACAATGCAGATTTTATAGATATTAAACCAAACAAAAATGCTAAAAAATTAACACAAGCAGATGTAGATGAACTATTAGAAAACTTTGATAATCTAGAACTATGGAAAGAAAAAATTCCGCCAAATAGTTTTACATCTAAAGGTTTTGTAATTTCTAATATGTTTGATGTTACAGCAGAGCACTCAATCTCCGAAATAAAATCTAGTCTTATTTCAAGTGACAAAAGAGGCTCTGAGTTTTTTATGGAAGACTTCCAAAATACATTTAAGTCGTTATTTGGCCTTCCTAATTTAAAAGTTGGTTTTTCTATACATAATAGCAAAGAAGATACTTTTGAAAAAGTACACGGAATAGGTATAGAAAGTTTTATACTTAATAAAAGTGCCAATGTAGATTGTAAAACTGCATTGTGTAAAAACACTTATGAGACAATTTTAAAAGAGCATAAATACTTTGTAATTTCAGACTTAGATAAATATGCCAAATCAGCTCCAGATAACAACCTATATGCTACACTTGCAGAACAAGGAATAAAAAGTGCAATTATAGCACCAATATCTGATGGCAAACAATTGCTTGGTGTTTTAGAATTAGCCTCTACAAAAAGATACAACTTAAACAATGTTAACGCGCAAAAATTACAAGATGTAATGCCATACATTGTAACAGCTGTTTTACGTTCTAAAGCTGAAGAAGAAAACCTTATTGAAGCTGTAATACAACAAGAATGTACCACAGTACACTCTTCTGTTCTTTGGAGGTTTGAAAACGAAGCAATACGCTTTATTAGAGCAGATGCTGAAGGTCTAGACCCTACATTTAAAGAAATTGTTTTTAAAGATGTACACCCTCTTTATGGTCAAATAGACATTAAAGATTCATCTACATTTAGAAATAATTCTATACAAAAAGACCTTTTAATACAACTAACCGAAGTAAACAATGTACTTACTAAGGCTTGGGAAATTAATAAATTACACATTTATGAAGAATTATTGTTTAGAAGCAATAGTTATTTAGATGAAGTAAAAGAAATTTTAAATACAAATAGTGAGCAAACTATATTAGAGTTCATAAAAAAGGAGATAGCTCCTGTTTTTAAACACTTAAAAAATACAGAGCCTAAAATTGCAAATTTAATTAACACTTACGAAGAAGGTATAGACCCTAATACTGGGTCTTACTATGATCATAGGAAAAACTATGACCAAAGTGTTATGAAGATTAACGAGAAACTTGCTCAGGTTTTAGACAAAAAACAAGTAGAAGCACAAGAAATGTTTCCGCATTATTTTGAGCGCTATAAAACAGATGGTGTAGAACACAATATCTACATTGGAGAATCTATATCACAGAGTAAAGAATACAATTCTTTTTACCTAAAAAACTTAAGGTTGTGGCAGTTGCAGGTAATGTATGACATGGAAAATGAGTACTACAACCTAAAACCAAAACTACCAATAGCATTAGATGTTGCATCTTTATTATTAGTTTATAACACATCTTTATCTATTAGATTTAGAATGGATGAAAAACGTTTTGATGTAGATGGTACATACAATGCCAGATATGAGGTTATTAAAAAACGTATAGACAAATCTTATATAAAAGGAACTAACGAAAGGTTAACCCAAAAAGGAAAACTTTCTATTGTTTACTCTCAGAAGAAAGATGAGTTAGAGTACTTACGCTACATTCGTTTTTTACGCTCTAAAGGATATTTTTCTAAAAATGTAGAAGTACTAGAGCTAGAAGGCTTACAAGGTGTTGCTGGTTTAAAAGCAATACGTGTAGAAATTTTATATAAAAAAGATAAAGAGTCTAAAGAAACATACACTTATGATGATTTAATGCACGAGTTAAAGCATTAATAAATAGATCATAAAAAAAGGCGAATATTACATATAATATTCGCCTTTTTCTATTTTATAACTTAGCCACTACAATATTACTGCTTCCCTTGGCCCATAAAAATGTAATGCTAAAAAGAAAGACAATACAGAGACTATCATTCCAAACATAAAAATAGCATAGGTCCACCTTAACAATTTATATTTTCTATCTAAAACCAATCCTAAAAAGTACAAATCTTTAGTTAGGGAAGAATATACATAGGACTGATCTTTAATTAACTCTTTCATAGCCCACTCATAATCCTCTAGTTTCATTTTATGAAAATTACCAAAAAACAATAAGTTTACTTTTTTATTATCTACATCTTCTTTAGTAAACTGTCCGCTTGTAATATTTGGTCTTGTAGCAATTATAGACAAAACCATAGATATTACACTAAAAAACATAAACAAAGCCGTAGGGAGTATTAAGTACTTATTAGAAGGACTATCTAGTTTTGGCATTAAATCTGCCAGTACTAAAGAAATAATTATAGCATTTACAGACAGTAAAATATTTGCTTTAGTATCTGCAATATCGCTTAACTTTAAGTGGTTACGCATAGTAACCCTATACATAGTTTGCACACCTCTTTCCGGACTCTTGTCTTTAAATTCTGATTTATATTGCGCCTTAACTTTTTCCTTTTTTACCAGCTTCTTCATTTTCTTCCTAGCCTTAATTAATTTAGCCAAGTTATCATCTTTGGTTTCTTGCCAGTTTTTAATAGCATACTCTGTATAAAACCTATGTTTGGTCTGAAACATTCTTATGTTAGTGTCTCTCCACTCTGCTGGGGAATAATCTACCAATCCTAATAATGATAATTCTTCCCTTAGCATTTCTGTAGTCTCTAAGTAACTTTCTTTTCCTAAATGAGACCCATCTGCATCTCTAATAATTTCCTCTTGAAGGTTTTTAGGCTCATACCCTTTTTTAGTAGCTAAAATTAAATTACAAATATTTTCTATTCGTTTTTCCTCAAAAGATTTTCCTTTTAAAAATTCACGAGCAATATCACAACTACGCTCTTCATGTTCCTTAGCACTCTTTGTGTAACCTGCATCATGAAACCACGCTGCTAAAAGTAAGTCGTCATGCTCTTTTACGTCTAACTTATAAAAATCTAACAATTCTTGCGTACTTTTGACAACACGTTGAGTATGCCTAATGTTGTGGTACAAAAAACTAGAGCTTAACTCGTTGGTTAATAGACTAATTACATAATCTTCGGTTTCCTGAATAATATTTGCCATAACTTTAATATAAGATGCATCACAAATTACAAAATTAAAATCTTTATGAATACTTCTATTAGTAAATATTGTTGGTCGTTAAGTATTTTTATCCTTACTGGTTGTGCAACAGTAAAAACTAAATATGATAATAAGAAGCAGAGCATAGACGTTACTACTAATAAAGAAATAGAGCACACTTTTTATTTGATTGGGGACGCAGGAAAATCACCTATTAATGGTATGAATCCTGTTTTAAAGTCCTTCAAAAAAAGAATTGATAAAGCAGATAAAAATAGTTCTGTTTTATTTTTAGGCGATAATATTTACCCTGCCGGAATGCCAGACCCTAAAGATTCTACTGCAGCGTATTTAACAGCTAAAAGTCATTTAGATGCACAACTAAAAACTTTAGAAAATTTTAAAGGAAAACCGCTCTTTATTCCTGGTAACCATGATTGGTATACCGAAGGTTTAGTAGGACTAGAACGAGAGCAAAAATACATACAAGAAGCACTAGGTAGTAAAGATGTCTTTTTACCAGAAGATGGCTGCCCATTAGAAACCATAGAGGTAAATGACAACCTAATAATTATAGCCATAGATACAGAGTGGTACTTAACCAACTGGAATAAACGCCCAGATATTAATGACAAATGTGATATTAAAAGCAGAGAAAAGTTTTTAATAGAGTTAGAAAGTTTAATTTCTAAAAACAGACAAAAAACTACGGTTATTGCAATGCATCACCCAATGTTTAGTTACGGTTCTCACGGCGGACAATATTCGTTTAAAAAACATTTTTACCCTAAACCTGGAGTTGGCCCATTACCTATTTTAGGCACTTTTTTAAATATACTTAGAAAAACAGCCGGACCATCTTCTGAAGACTTACAAGGCAAAAGATATAGAGAATTAAGAAACCGAGTTGTTACACTTGCACAATACTCTAACAAAGTAATTTTTGTGTCTGGTCACGAGCACTCTTTACAATATATTGTAGAAGAAAACACACCACAAATTGTTAGTGGAGCAGGAGCTAAAAGTGGAGAAACAAGACTTATTAATGGCAGTAAGTTTTCTACAGGAGAAAAAGGGTACGCTACTTTAGAAGTTTACAAAGATGGTTCTTCTAGGGTGCGCTATTTTGGCCTAGATGATAACAATAATGAGAAATTTTTATTCACCTCTGAAGTTTTACCTGAAGACAAAAAATTATTTACCAAAAAACTGCCAGATAGTTTCCCTGCAACAACAACCGCATCTATATACACGCAAGAAGAAATTACAAAAACAGGTTTTCATAATTTTATATGGGGAGACCGTTACCGCAAATACTATGGCACACCTGTAACAGTACCAACCTTAAGTTTAGATACTATTTATGGCGGATTAACTCCTGTTAGAGCAGGTGGTGGTCACCAATCTAAATCGTTACGTTTAGCAGATAAAAACGGCAAAGAATACGTAATGCGCTCTATGCGTAAAAGTGCAGAATTGTACTTACAGTCTATGGCTTTTAAAGATCAATATGTGGTTGGTGAGTTTGAAAATACTGCCGTAGAAAAACTACTTATGGATTTCTATACAGGCTCACACCCGTATGCACCATATATTGTTTCTACATTATCTGACGCTATAGACATCTACCACACCAATCCTAAATTATACTACATCCCCAAACAAAAAGCATTAGGAGATTTTAATGTAAATTATGGTGATGAGTTATATATGTTTGAAGAACATGCTGGTGATAACCATGGAAATTTAAAAAGTTTTGGCTATGCTAATGAACTTAAAAGTACAGACAGCATGCTTGAAGATTTACGTGATGATGAAAAATACGCAGTTGATGATAAACTATACTTAAGAGCACGTCTTTTTGATATGGTAATTGGTGATTGGGACAGACACACAGACCAATGGCGCTGGGCAGAAAACAGGAAAAATAAAAAAATAATTTATAAGCCAGTACCTAGAGACAGGGATCAGGTTTTTTCTAATATGGGAGACGGACCTTTAATGAGTTTGGCAACCAGAATTGTGCCTTCTTTACGCTTAATGGAAGGCTTTAACGAAGAAATAAGAAGCGTACGAGGTTTTAACTCATCTCCTAAAACTTATGTCTTAGACATTGCCTTATTAAACGAAACCAACCTAAAAGATTGGATAGCAGAAGCGGAATACATACAAGACAATTTAACAGAAGAGGTAATAGATAAATCTTTCAAAGATTTTCCTGTAGAAATACAAGACAGCTCTTTGCCTAAACTTAAAGAAATATTATTGTCTCGAATTTCTCATCTAAAAGAATACGCTAAAGAATACCACAGAATTTTAAACAAATTTGCAGTAGTAACAGGTACAGATAAGGATGATTGGTTTGAGATTAATCACTTAAACAAAAAAGAAGTACAAGTAAAAGCATACCGTAATATTAAAGGAGAAAAAGATAAACTTTTTTTTGATAAAACTTTTAATAGTGATGTTACTAAAGAGATATGGATTTACGGCTTAGATGACGATGACTATTTTGAAGATAATGGTACCGCACGTAACAATATAAGAATTAGAATTATTGGCGGACAAAACAATGATATTTATAACCTTACTGAAGGTCAAAAAATAACCATTTACGATTATAAGTCTAAGAAAAATACATTTAAAGAAACTAATAACGCAAGAATTAAACTAACAGATGACTACAACACAAATGTTTACAATCCGTTAGCAATACGCAACAGCGTTAATCAAATTATACCAACAGTAGGTTTTAATCCGGATGATGGTTTAAAAATTGGCTTTACAAACACATTTACATACAATGGTTTTAGATTAAATCCGTTTACAGAAAAACATACTTTTAACGCTTCTTTTTACTTTGCCACACAAGGTTTTGATTTTGGATATACTGGTGAGTTTGCAAACATCTTTGGAAACTGGAATTTTGAGGTTGAAACAAGGTTTACCAGTCCAAACTTTAGTGTAAACTTTTTTGGTTTAGGAAACAAAAGCATTAATAATGATGACGATCTAGGAATGGATTACAACCGTGTTAAACTAGAGCAAATTAAAGTTGTGCCTTCTATAGTTTATAACGGACAATTAGGTAGTAAATTTAAAGCAGGTATTGGTTTAGAAACTATTGAGGTAGAAGAAACAGAAGACAGGTTTATTAATACATTTTACGTAGCTAATAATGAAGATGTACGTAACACTTTTTTAGGCGTAGATGCTACATATACTTACGAAAATAAAGACAATGCTGCTTTTCCTACAATGGGAATGTCTACAATGATAAAAGCGGGCTACAAACAATCATTAGTAAATGACAGTCAAAATTATGCCTATATAATTCCTAGTCTTGCTTTTGATTACAAGTTAGTACCAAACGGAAGATTAGTGTTAGCTACTAAATGGAAAGCTCATTTTAACATAGGAGATGATTATGAGTTTTACCAAGGAGCAACAGTTGGCGGCATAGATGGCTTAAGAGGCTATAGAAACCAACGTTTTACAGGAAAAAAAGCATACTACCAAAATACAGATATACGTTTTAGTCTTAGAAAAATGAAAACAAACATAATACCTATATCACTAGGTGTGTATTCTGGTTTTGATTATGGACGTATTTGGTTACCTACAGAAGACTCTGATGAATGGAAAACATCTTACGGTGGAGGTCTATTTTTAAATGGAGCAAATGTAGTTTCTGCTAGAGTTGCTTTATTTTATGCTGATGAAGGACCAAGATTTACATTTGGACTAGGGTTTGGCTTTTAAACCCTAGTTTAGCTTGTAAACATATAAATTACCGCCTGTTTTTTTTCTTGCCTCATCTGCCAAATACAGCGTTGTATTATTTATGAAACAAACAGATTCTAGTTGCGTCCTAACTCCTAAATCTATAGAATCTACAGTTCCTGTTGTAAAATCATCGGTATTAAAATTTGTAAATTTCCAAAGCATACCGTTACCTATAAGCACAATTGTTTTCTCGTCTGGAGAAATAGCGGCAGACGTTACCCTGCTTGTACGTTCGTCTGTACCTGCCATAAAACTACCAACAAGTTCCGCTTTATACTTACCTTTAACAGCTGGCACCTTGTAAATAAAAGCTTCACCTGTAAACGGAGTAGCTCTATTTTTTGTAATTATGTAAAGATTATTTTTCCAATAAAAAAGTGATTCTGCATCATACAACAATCCTTTTTTCTTTGGTGAAAAATCGGTTTGATCTGGATAGCTAAATTCTATTTTCTCAGCCTCTATATCATCACCTTTTATGGTATTTGGGTTTGGAACTTTTAAAATCTCTAGATCATCTCTGTCACTAGCATTGTTGCCAAAATCACCTATGTAAACATTTCCTTTATTGTCTTTGGTTAAATCTTCCCAATCGTGATTTTTACCATTTTTAACCTTTAGTGTTTTTTGCCAATCTCCAACAGCATTAATCTTATAAAGTTCATCTTTATTCCCCTTATCTTCAATTAACCATATATGATCTTCTCCAAAATTAACCAATCCAGATACTTCCTTAAACTCTTCAGGGATATTAGCAACTACTTTTAATTGACCGTAATTACTACAGCCAACTAAAAGTAATAAACAACTTAATCCTAAATAATTTTTCATAGACTATGCTCCTGGAAAATTTGCTTTTCTTTTTTCTAAAAATGCTGTAGTACCCTCTTTAAAATCTTCGGTTCCAAAGCAAGCACCAAAAGCCTCTATTTCTACATCATAACCATCTTTTACATAGCCAGCGTTAACTGCTTTTATTGCTGCAGAAATTGCAACAGAAGAGTTGTTAGTTATTTTACCTATTAGCTTGCTGCAAAGCGGCATTAATTCTTCTTGTGTAACAACATAATTTACCAAACCATAGTTTAATGCTTTATCTGCAGAAATCATTCCTGCTGTCATTATAAGCTCCATAGCTCTTCCTTTGCCTACTAATTGAGGCAAACGTTGTGTACCACCATACCCTGGAATTACACCTAAAGAAACTTCTGGTAAACCCATTTTTGCATTATCACTAGCTACTCTAAAATGGCAAGCCATAGACAATTCTAAACCGCCACCTAAAGCAAAACCATTAATGGCTGCAATAACTGGTGTACTTAAATTTTCAATTAAATTAAAAAGCTCATCTTGACCTTTACGAGCCAATTTAGCTCCTTCTTCTTCAGAAAAATCTGCAAACTCAGATATGTCTGCGCCAGCAACAAAAGCTTTCTCTCCACTACCCGTTAAAACAATTGCCTTAACACTTTTATCTGCTTCTAAATCTGTAAAAGCGGTGTGCAGCTCTAAAATAGTAGCTTTATTTAAAGCAT
>NZ_JBDVAA010000081.1:0-11801 GCF_039943695.1 Cellulophaga sp.
CAACTATTAGATTTTAGAAAAATGGACCACGGTAAAATGAGTCTTAACCTAAGCAAAAATAATATTGTAGAGTTTTTAAAAGATGTTGGTGAACCATTTCAGTTTTTAAGTCGAAAAAAGAATATCAATTTTAAAATTAATGTTTCTAATGAATCTATTTTAAGTTGGTTTGATCCTGATGCTGTTGAAAAAATTATAAACAATTTACTTTCCAATGCATTTAAATTTACTCCAGAAAATGGTAGCATTAAACTAGATATATTTAATGGCAAAGACTTTATAAAACCTACAGATATAGATCTTAATATAGATCAATCTAAATATATAGTTATACAAGTAAAAGATTCTGGACCTGGTATACCTGCACACAGGTTACAACATATTTTTGAGCGTTTTTATACAGATATTGGTATTACAACTCACGTTAACACCAAAGGAACAGGCATTGGATTGTCATTTACCAAAAATTTGGTAGAACTGCATCAAGGTATTATAAAAGTACAGAGCGATTCTGAAAATGGATCTACCTTTTATGTTTGGTTGCCAAAAGATAAAGAAACCTACCAAGAAAAGAAAGAACTTAACTTTCATGAAGTTTTTGAGGAAAATACATTTATTAGTAAGGTAGATGCAGAGTCACACGCAATTAGTTTTATGGATGATATTATAGACCAAAATATGACTAGGTCTAGATCTAAACTACCTATATTATTAATTATAGATGATAACCAAGACATACGGTCTTTTATTAAAAAGGGACTAGGTGAAAGTTACTACGTTTACGAAGCTGAAAATGGAGAAAAAGGACTAGAACTTGCCAAAAAGTTTATTCCTAATATTGTTATTACAGATTTAGTTATGCCAGTTATGGATGGTATAGAATTTTGTAACCAAATAAAATCTACACAAGAAACCAGTCATATTCCTGTAGTTATGCTAACAGCAAAAACATCTCAAGAAAAAGAAATTGAGGGGCTTAAAACAGGTGCAGATGCTTACATTAGAAAACCTTTTGACTTAGAATTACTAGAGCTTAAACTTTCTAATATTTTAAATGACAGAGAAAAATTAAGGAAAAAATTTAACAGAGAAATTACACTGCAACCAAATGAAGTTACAGTTACATCTTCTGACGAGACTTTTTTACAAAATGCCATAGAAATTGTAGAAAAACATATGATGAACTCAGAATTTAGTGTAGAAATGTTGGTTAAAGAAATGAATATGAGTAGAAGTAACTTGTATTTAAAAATTAAAGAATTAACGGGACTTTCTTCTAGTGAATTTATAAGAAATATTAGATTAAAAAGAGCTGTACAGCTTTTTGAAAAAAGCGATTTATCTGTAAAAGAAATTATGTATATGACCGGTTTTAACACAGCATCATACTTTTCTAAATGTTTTAAAAAACAATTTGGAGTTGTCCCTAGCAAATACATAAGAATTAATAATGAAGACACCACAGATAAAGAATAGACTTTAGTAAAAAACATATGTTTTATTATTAAAACCATCTGTATACTGCTTTTAAAGCTACAAATCTCAACTTTGTTACATAGGAGTTAATTTTATTATTGTGCGCACAACTTTAGTGTGCACAATAATTTTATGGTAAAACATATAGTTATGAAGATTTATGCAGCTGTTTTAATACTAGTACTTACACTTAGTGCTTGTGGTAAAAAAAGCAATCCAAAGTCAAAAAAACAACAACCTAACATTGTTTTTATTTTTACAGATGACCAAACATACACATCTATTAATGCCTTAGGAAATTCTGAAATTAAGACTCCAAATATGGATGCTCTTGTACACCAAGGTACAACCTTTACTAACGCTTACAATATGGGTTCTTGGAGCGGTGCAGTATGTGCTGCGTCTAGAGCAATGCTTATTTCTGGCAGATCTGTATGGAGAGCTAATAACTTTAGACAAAACTGGAAAAAACAAGATTCTTTAGATAAAACATGGGGAAAACTATTAGAAAATAGTGGTTATGACACGTATATGGCCGGCAAATGGCACGTAGATGCTGCAGCAACAAAAGTTTTTAAAAACACTGCGCATATAAGACCTGGTATGCCTAAAGATGCTTGGAACCATGCAACTATGGTAGCAAAGTTCGATTCGCTTTACAAAACCAAAAAACCAGATTCTAAAACAATTATGCCCAATGGTTACAATAGACCAAAAACTACTACAGATACAACTTGGTTGCCAACAGATAATACTAAAGGCGGATACTGGAAAGGCGGAAAACATTGGAGTGAAGTTTTAAAAGACGATGCTATTACCTTTATAAATACAGCAAAAGAAAAAGAAACACCTTTTTTCATGTATTTGGCTTTTAATGCTCCGCATGATCCTAGGCAGGCTCCAAAAGCATATCAAGATATGTATAATGTAAAAGACATTAGTTTGCCTAAAAGTTTTTTGCCAGAGTATCCGTACAGGCATAGTATTGCCAATGGTGATGATTTACGAGACGAAGCCTTAGCTCCTTTTCCTAGAACAGAGCTTGCAATAAAAACACATATAAAAGAGTATTACGCCAGCATAACACACTTAGATGCTCAAATAGGAAAAATACTAAAAGCATTAAAAAACTCTGGAAAAATAGACAATACGTATATCATTTTTACATCAGACCATGGACTAGCTATGGGAAAACACGGTTTACTTGGTAAACAAAATTTATTTGACCATAGTATTAGACCTCCAATGGTAATTGTTGGTCCAGATATTCCAAAAAACAAAAAAAATAATGCAGATGTGTACTTACAAGATGCTATGGCAACATCACTAGAAATTGCAGGTATACAAAAACCCAGTTATGTAGAGTTTAATAGCTTTTTACAATTAGCAAAACAAAACTCTAACCAAAGTAAATACACTAGTGTTTATGGTGCGTATTTAGACGTACAAAGAATGATTAGAAAAGATGGCTACAAGCTACTTGTATATCCAAAAATAAAAAAAGTGTTGCTGTTTAATCTTAACAAGGACCCAGAAGAAATGAATAACATTGCTAACCTACCTGAAGAACAAAACAGGGTGGTACAATTATTTAATGAGCTACAAAAGCTTCAAAAAACAATGAATGACCCGTTAGATATTTCTACTTCTAAACCTCAACTTAAATCAAACTAAAAAATAAACTTTATGCAAACATATAAACTAACTGCTTTACTACTTTTTCTAGTTGTCTTTTCTTCTTGTCAAAAAAAAGAAATAGAAGTTTTAGAGGATCAAGATTTTAATAAAAACTGGTTATTTATAAAAGATAGTGTACCAAATGCAGAAACTGTAAATTTTGATGATAGTAACTGGAGAAAAGTAAACGTACCACATGATTGGGCTATAGAAGGTCCGTTTAGCGACAAAAATAATGCTCGTAATGGTGGTTTACCCATAGATGGTATTGCTTGGTACCGAAAACACTTTAAAGTAGATGCAAAAAATAAGAATAAGCAAATTTCTATAGAGTTTGATGGGGTTATGGATAACTCTAAAGTGTATATAAACGGTAATTTTGTTGGTGAACGCCATTACGGATATAGTGGTTTTGAGTATAATTTAACACCGTTTATTAAATTTGGCGAAAAGAATGTTATTGCCGTACAATTGGCACCAGAAATTTTGTCTGAAAGATGGTATCCTGGTGCTGGTATTTACCGCAATGTAAGGCTAAAATTAAACGAACCAGTGCATATTCCGCAATGGGGTACATATATTACTACACCTAAAATAGATGACAACAAAGCTATTGTTAACATAGAAACTAAAATTAAAAACACATTAAATAGTACTGCCAACATAGTCCTAGAGACAACTATTTTAGATATAAATAATGCAACTGTTGCTGTTTCTAACAACAAAGTAGAACTAGATAAAACATCAGAACAAAAACAAACACAAGAAATTACAGTTTCTAACCCTACTCTATGGGATATTGGCAAGCCTAATTTATACAAAGCCGTAAGTCGTATTAAAATAAACAATACGGTTGTAGATGAGTATACTACAGAATTTGGTATTAGAACTATTGAGTTTAAAAAAGAAGGTTTTTACCTAAACGGAAAAGCTGTAGAGCTTAATGGTGTTTGTATGCATCATGATCTTGGGCCTTTGGGTGCCGCTGTAAATTATAGAGCTACAGAACGCCAAATGCAAATAATGCAACAAATGGGTGCCAACGCATTACGCACAAGTCACAACCCACCTTCTACAGAAATGCTACAGGTTTGTGACAGACTAGGTATTGTGGTTATAGATGAAGCTTTTGATGAATGGAAAGAGGCTAAAGTACCTAATGGTTACCATAAATATTTTGACAAATGGGCAGAAAAAGATTTACGAGATATGATAAAAAGAGATCGTAACCACCCATCTGTAATTATGTGGAGTATTGGAAATGAAATTTTAGAACAAGGTAAAAAAGATGGTTGGAAAATAGCTAAAATGCTAAATGACATTTGCCATAATGAAGATGCCTCTAGACCTACAACTGCTGGTTTTAACTACTACCCTGCTTCGTTTACAAATAAATTGGCATACCAAATAGATGTTGTTGGTGTAAACTACAAACCTGCTTACTATGCAGAAATTAGAGAACAGAACCCTGATATGATTTTTTACGGTTCAGAAACATCTTCACAAACAAGTACTAGAGGTTATTATGAGTTTCCGTTAAAAGAAAGAGTTAGCAAAGAAACAAATCAAGTTTCTAGTTATGATGTAAACATTGGTCCGTCTTGGACGTATCCTCCAGAGGTAGAATTTGAAGCCCAAAAGCAAAATCCACATTCGTTGGGAGAATTTATATGGACAGGTTTTGATTATTTAGGAGAACCTACTCCATATGGCGGAAGAGATAACTCTACAAACGGATATTGGAATGATGATTGGCCATCTCACGCTTCTTATTTTGCGCCTGTAGATTTGGTAGGTTTTCCTAAAGACAGGTTTTATTTGTACCAAAGCCAATGGACAACAGAGCCAATGGTACACGTATTACCACATTGGAACTGGGAGGGCAAAGAAGGGCAAACCATTCCTGTTTATTCGTATACAAATTGCGATGAAGTAGAACTTTTTGTAAACGGAAAATCTTACGGCAAAAAAATAAAAGGGAAGGACACCACTACTATTTTTGCAGAATATAACGGTTTTAAAGGCGGTACTATTGACTCTAAATACAGATTATCATGGAATGTACCTTACCAACCCGGAAGCTTAAAAGTTGTTGGTTATAAAAATGGCAAACCAGTTGCTACTAAAGAAATTAAAACAGCAGGTAAACCTTATAAAATAAAATTAACAGCAGACAGAAATACGATTAATGCATCTGGAAAAGATTTATCATTTATTACAGTTAGGGTTGAAGATAAAGATGGTAATTTATGTCCTAAAGCAGATAATCTTATAACATTTAAAGTATCTGGTAATGGAGATTTAGAAGCTGTTGGTAATGGCAACTCTGCTTCATTAGAGTCTTTTAAAGCAAATTATATTAAATCCTTTTACGGTAAAAGTTTAGCTATTATAAAAACTACAGAAACTGCTGGTGAAATTAAAATTACCGCAAGTTCAGATAAACTTAGTTCTGCTACAATAACTATAAAAACTAAGTAAATATGAGCTATTTAAAAAATATAATACTCTTTGTTTATTTTCTGCTTTTTATACAAATAGTAACAGCACAAAAGCAACCCAATATTATTGTTATACTAACAGATGATCAAGGTTGGGCAGATGTGGGGTTTAATGGTGCAACAGATATACCAACACCAAACTTAGACAGGCTAGCATCAGAAGGTGTTGTATTTTCTAATGGATATGTTTCTCATCCATATTGCAGCCCGTCTAGAGCGGGTTTACTTACTGGTAGATATCAGGCGCGTTTTGGGCACGATTGTAATATGCCTTATAACGGAGAAAATGATGTTACAGTTGGTACACCCTTATCAGAAAAACTAATATCTGAAGCTTTAAAAGAACAAGGTTATAGAACAAGTGCAATTGGTAAATGGCATTTAGGAGATCACCCAGATTTGTACCCTCCTGCACAAGGATTTGACCATTGGTTTGGCTTCCCTGGCGGAGCTATGAACTACTGGGGAACAGCACAAAGTAAGATTAAGACCATTTATCGCAACAGAAAACCAGTTCCAGAAGGGGAACTTAGTTATTTAACAGACGATTTTACTAATGAAGCCATTAATTTTATTAATAAAAAAGATAAGAAACCCTTTTTTATTTACTTGGCTTACAATGCGCCACACGCACCAGACCACGCTACAAAAAAGTATTTAGAGCAAACTAAACATATAGAGTATGCTGGCAGAAGTGTGTATGCAGCTATGGTTAATGCCGTTGATGAAAATGTTGGCAAAATAGACTCTACACTAGTTGCTAATGGTATAAAAGATAACACTATATTAGTTTTTTTAAGTGATAATGGAGGAAGAATAGAGCATGCAGACAACAGACCAAACAGAGGACACAAAGGAATGTTGTTTGAAGGCGGAATAAAAGTGCCATTTTTTATTTCCTGGCCAAGTAAAATAAAAGAAAAGAGCCTGTACTCTAAACCTATTTCATCTTTAGATTTATTTCCTACGTTTTTAAATGCTTCGGGTGCTAGTGCTTCAAAAGAAAAACAATTAGATGGTGTAGATTTAATGCCTTACATATTAAATAAAAATAAAGGTAACCCACACAACATACTATTTTGGAGGTCTTCTGGTAATTTTGAATATGCTGTTAGAAAAGGAAAATACAAATTATACAAAAGTGCCTATAAAAATAAAACCTTACTTTTTAATATTGAAGAAGATAATTTAGAGCGGTATGACATTGCTAAACAACATCCAGAGATATGCTTAGATTTAGAAAAGTCTTATGCCAATTGGGATGCTAAAAATAAGGCTCCTGGTTGGTTAGATCCTCATGCAGAAAATGTAATTAAAGAGGATAAAAGATGGAAAAAAACACGCGAAAAATCCTTAAAAAAGTAATACTTTAGCCACAAAACCAATTCAATGATACATTTACTTAAAACCAAAAGAAAAAATATTTACTTTTCGCTAGCAATTGTAGCTAGTATTTTCACAAGCAGTTGTAAAGAAACTAAAAAAGACACAGACAAATCTGCCAATAAAGAAACAGTAATGGAGGTTACCAAACCAAATATTGTTGTTATTTATATGGATGATTTAGGCTATGGAGATATTAGTGCTAATGGTGCTACAGAAATAAATACTCCAAATATAGATAAACTTGCCAACGAAGGCGTTAGGTTTACTAATGGTTATGCTACATCTGCAACTTGTACCCCTAGTAGATATGGTTTACTAACTGGTGTGTACCCTTGGCGTAATAAAGATGCCGCTATTTTGCCTGGTACAGCACCACTTATAATTAGCACAGAGCAAACTACTATTCCTAAAATGTTAAAAAAAGAAGGCTACGCTACTGGCATTGTAGGTAAATGGCATTTAGGTCTTGGTAGTGGTAATGTAAATTGGAATGAACGTGTTTCTCCTGGCCCAAATGAGGTTGGTTTTGATTATTCGTACATTATGGCGGCTACGCAAGACCGTGTACCAACAGTTTATATAAAAAACGGACACGTAGATGGTTTAGATCCAAAAGATCCTATAGAGGTAGATTACTCTAAAAATTATGACAACCAGCCAACAGGTAAAGAAAATCCGGAATTGTTAAGTATGAAATGGCATCACGGACATAATAATAGTATTGTAAACGGTATTCCTAGAATTGGTTTTATGAAAGGTGGTGAAGCTGCTAAATGGAGTGATGTAGATATGGCAGATCATTTTTTAAAAGAGGCTAAATCTTACGTTACTAAACATAAAAACGAGCCTTTCTTTTTATACTATGCTTTGCAACAACCACACGTACCCCGTACACCTCACCCTCGTTTTGTTGGTACATCTGGTATGGGACCAAGAGGTGATGTAATTTTAGAAGCAGATTGGATTATTGGTGAGTTTATAAAAACTTTAGAAAAAGAACAGTTATTAGAAAATACTTTAATTGTATTTACAAGTGATAATGGTCCTGTTTTAAACGATGGCTATTTTGATGATGCTGTAGAAAAATTAGGAAAACACACACCTGCAGGTGGATTAAGAGGCGGAAAATACAGTTTATTTGACGCTGGTACACGTGTACCTTTTATTACGTATTGGAAAGGGAAAATTACACCAGGGGTATCTAATGCGCTAGTTTGCCAAGTAGATTTACTTAGTTCGTTTGCCAAACTAACTGGTAATAAAACTAAAACAGAAGACAGTAAGCAAATGTTAGATGTATTATTGGGTACATCTAAAAACGGAAGAGAACATCTAATTTTAGAAGCTAGCAAAAAAACAGCTTTAAGGAGTGGCGACTGGGTGCTGATTCCGCCTTACCCAGGCAAAGCTATAAATACACAAGTAAACATAGAATTAGGTATAGCTAATGAGTATCAACTTTATAATTTAAAAGAAGACAAAGAGCAACAAAACAACTTGGCAAAAACAAACGCCAAAAAGCTATCTGAACTTATTTCTGTATACACACAATTAAGAGGAGAAACTACAGAGGAAATAAAAGAATTAGAATTGAAATAACTTATTACTTTAACCAAAATTTATAAGACCTTGAAAACATAATTCAAGGTCTTTTTTTATACAAACACTTTGCTTTTTAATACTTGTAACACCTTAAAAATATGTAATAAACCATATGTTCTATTTTTCAATACATATCTAATTACCAAATAGACTAAGAATAAATAATTTTAATTTCTTATAAATCAAACTCATTATAATGAAAATAAAATTAGCGCTTTTAAGTTTATTTGTTACTGCAATTTCTTTTGCACAAAGTAATAATTTACCAGAAGGATTTACTGTTGGTGACAGAACCAAAACAAACTTAAATTTTAACTGGAAATTTCATTTAGGAGATTTACCAAACGCTCCTACTACTATTAATTATAACGATAGTAATTGGGAAAATGTATCTGTGCCTCATGCACCACAATTGGTATCTTATGAAATGGATAGCATAAAAGAAACCTGGATACAAGAAAAGTATTTACGTGACATAAGTTGGTACCGCAGGAAAATTAATATTGATGCCAATGCTACAGGAAAAATATTTTTAGAGTTTGAAGCTATACATAATGCTACAGAACTTTGGGTAAATGGTAAAAAGGTAGGCAACTATGCTGTAAATGGTTATGTGCCTTTTTATTTTGATATTACAGACTTTGTAACCTTAGGAAAAGAAAATACTATTGCTATTAAGGCAGATAATAGTTTTAGTCAGGTAATTGCTCCTGACCCACACAGAACAGATTATGTAAAATTTGGCGGGTTATATAGAGATGTGTACTTGGTAACAACAAATAAGTTACACGTTAACTACAACTGGGAAGATTTTAATGCTGGCGTGCATATTACAACCCCAACAGTAAATAAGCATAACGGAACAGTTACTATAAAAACTACCGTAAAAAACGAAAATGCTACTGCCAAAAACACCAAAATAGTTACTAAAATTATAAATAAAGATGGCGTGGTTGTAAAAAAAATTACTTCTACTAAAACAATAGCGCCTAATACTGTATACACCTTTAGACAATCTGCAACTATAGAAGATAATTACCATTTATGGTCTCCAGATTCTCCTTATTTGTACAGGGCTAACTCTGTTATCTATGATAAAAATAATGCTGTTGATTTTGTAGAAAACAAATTTGGTTTCAGAAAATTTAGTTTAGAAAAAGGTAAAGGATTTGTTCTAAATGGCGAGCCATTATTTTTAGTTGGTGCTAATCGTCATCAAAATTACCCAAATATAGGTGATGCTGTTCCTAATTCTTTTCATTACAATGAAGCTCTACAATACAAAAAAGCAGGTATGAATATTATTCGCCTATCTCACTACACGCAAGATGATGCTTTTTTACAAGCTTGTGACGAGTTGGGTATTTTAGTTTATGAAGAGCCTAGTACATGGATTTTATGGGGAGATGAGGCTTGGTTTTCTAATTTAGAAGACGCTACAAGAACTATGATACGTAACCACAGAAACCACCCGTCTATTATTGTTTGGGGTGCTGGCATAAACCACAGAGGTCCAGTACCAAGAATGCAAACCGTTGCTAAAGAAGAAGATCCGTTTAGGTTAACAGCATCTGCATCTAGCCCATGGAACGGAGTAAAAAATGAAGGTGTTACAGATATACACGCAACTATGGATTACCGTAGAACAGAATTTCCTGAGAGTGCTTTTACTATGGTTATGGAGCACGGTAGTACGCCAGATTCTGAGGTAAATCAGTTTCATATTTCTAGGTATAAAGGAAATAAAAACAATTTTGCAGCCATAACTTGGTTGGGTGCAGATTATAATCATTTACAACCAGATGTAGATGATGATCAATGGAAAAGGGATTTTATGACTACTTACGGTGTATTGTCTGCTTTTAGAGTACCTAAACCGGTTTACTACTGGTATCAATCTGAATTGTTAAATAAACCAATAGTACATATTGCAGATCAAACAGCTTCTAAAAACGGAAAAGTTAGAGTATTTAGCAATTGCCAAGAGGTAGCACTTTATCATAATGGGAAACTTATTGCAAGGCAAACTCCAGATAATAGTCTTACCAAACTAAACCTAAACCACCCTTCGTTTACATTTAAATATAATTGGAAAAGCGGAACCTTAAAAGCTATTGGTTATACAAACGGAGAAAAAGTAACCGAATTTATTAGGCATAAGGAAGAAAGTCCGTATACTTTAAAATTAGATTTAAATATCACAGACCAACCTTTTTATGCTGGCGGATCTGATATAAGACTGGTACACGCATCTATTTTAGATAAAAATGGCGAGGTAGTTACTAATACAAAGCAACGCGTAGAGTTTTTTGTATCTGGAGCAGGAGAATTAATAGACAATGGTAAAATAGATGCCAACCCTGCACGCTCTTTTAACGGCGTGGCATCAATTTATATTAAAGGTAAAAATAATCCAGGAAAAATTACAATTACAGCTAAAGCTAAGGGCTTAAAATCTGCCAAAACAAGTATTACAACATCAACCTATAACACAAATGAAATTGTAAATAATGCTACTCCTATTTACGATTTTCCGGTAACCAGAGTAGACATTGGAGGCAATAAACAATTAGTACAATTTGATTGGGAAGAATGGACAGGTAACAGCAATGCTAACTTAACTTATAACCTAAAGGATTTTAATGCAACTATTGCAGTTAGTGCTACAGATAAAATTAAATGGTTAGGAGATACTGCAATGTTAGGTGATTTAAGTTTTGTGGGAACAGATGGTTTATACTCAGAAAAAGGAAATTTAAGTCTTAACATAAGTAACTTAAAAGCCGGAAATTATGAAATAGAAACGTTTCACCATACTAGAAGAGGCAACGTTAAAATGACAAATGAAATTGAAGTACAGGTTGTAGATACTAATGGTTCTTTTTCAAGAAAATCTGATGATCATATAGTAGATTATTACCAAAATGATAATACAGGAGAACGCAAGCCATTATCTATAACATCTAACTTTTCTGCTGATGGTAAAAGCACAATAACCATCAATTTTAAAAACTTGCAAAATACAGGCGATTTGTGGCTAAATGGTTTTGTAATAAAACAAGTAAAATAATGTATTGTACTAACACCTACTTAATAAACTAAAAGAAATGAAAATAATGCTACAAAAAGAGTTTCTTTGGCTGTTTCTACTATGCTTTA
>NZ_JBDVAA010000082.1:0-4145 GCF_039943695.1 Cellulophaga sp.
AAATAATGAAAAAATTACTAGTTATTCTTACTATTGCTGTATTAGCAGTGTCTTGTGGAGAAAAGACCGATTCATTTGTATTAAACGGAACCTTAAGAGGAGATGTTGCAGATGGAACACAAGTGTTTTTAAAAACAGCAGGAGAAAACAACTCTATTAAAGAAGTAGATACTGTTACAGTTAAAGAAGGAAAGTTTGTATTTAATACACCTACGCCAAAAACTTTAGATCCTTACTACGTATTTATTGATAAGGTTAGGGGTAATATGATGTTTTTTCCTGAAAACGGAACAATAGAAATGTCTGCTCATAGAGATAGTCTAAGAAATGTAGTTATTAGTGGAACACCACAAAATGATATGTTTTCAGATTTTATTGAAGGATCTAAACTTATAGGAGAAAAAGTACAATCTATACAGCAAGATTACCAAAAAGCTGCTATGGCTAAGGATACCGCTACAGTAAAAGCATTACAAGACGAAATTAAAGAAATACAAGAAGAAGGTAAAGATTACGAGATTAACTTTACTAAAGCAAATCCTAATGCTGTTATATCTGCAATGATTATTAACAGACTGTTAATGAACAAAATTTTAACAGAAGATGAGATTAGTGAATTAGTTAGCGGTTTATCTGAAGAGGTTAAGCAAACTGCTGCAGCCAAATCTGTTTTAGAAATAATAAATAAAAACAAAGCAACTTCTATTGGTGCTAAAGCTCCAGAGTTTACAGCTCCTAGTTTAGATGGTACACCTTTAGCATTAAATAAAGCATTGGGTAAAGTAACTATAGTAGATTTTTGGGCTGCCTGGTGTGTACCTTGCAGAAGAGAAAATCCTAATGTTGTAAATGTATATAATAAATACCACGACAAAGGTTTAAATATTGTTGGTGTTTCTTTAGATAAAAATGCAACTGAATGGAAAAAAGCTATTGAAGAAGATGGCTTACCTTGGAGTCACGTTTACAATGAAAAAGACGTACAAGAAATTGCTAAATTATACAATGTAACTTCTATACCTTCTACTTTTATTTTAGATGAAAAAGGAGTTATTATTGCTAAAAACCTAAGAGGAGACGACTTAGAAAATAAAATAGCAGAGTTATTACAATAATATATTGTAATTTTAATTGCATAAAAAAGTCCGAAACTAAAATTAGTTTCGGACTTTTTTTATAGTAATTATTCTTTTTTAAAACTTGTTTCTAACATCTCTGTATGTACCAATAACTTTAGCTGTTGGCGCTTTAGTTACTGTTCCAAAAACGTTTACTACAGAGTCTTCTCCTAAAAACTCTAAAGTTGCACCCTCTTCTAAAATAACATTACCGTAAACATACAAATTGCCTTCTACTCTAAAAGTAGCATCTTTTTTAATTGTTAAAGAAGATCTACTACTATTTGTTGCCATATAGTAAGAACCTCTCATCTCTAACAAAGCAGCTTCCTCTACAATTGTATTGTATCTAGTAGACCAAGAACCACATAATAATAATTCTCCGCTAGTAGTAACAGAATTAAATCTTGTATACCCTGTATACTGAGCAATTTCACCTTTATTAACTGTTAAGTTAGATGATCCTCTGTACCATTCTAAACCTGTACATTTAGATTCTAAACTTGTAGTAGGTCTGTTTAATTTTATAATTTGTAACCCTTCTGTACCAGTAGCAGCAAATACGTAATCATCTTTGGTAGTTACATAATTTACAGATCCATCAATATCAATAACTCCAAAAATACTTAATTCTCCATCTTTTTCTTCAGCTAACGATAAACCAGCCGCACCATTCGCAATCATTACAACATTCTCATTTTTAGAAATTGCGTTGGTTACATTATCTCCGTTAGCGTCTGCGTCTGGATGAGCAGAAATTGGAATATATTTAGTACGTTCTCCTGATGCAAAGTTGTATACTCCTACTCCTTTATTAGCTTCAGGTACAAGAATTTTAGTAGACGTAAAGTCCATATTTTTTTTAGTACCAATACCTAAATCTGTATTGATAGCAATTGTACTAATCTTTTCTAAATTAGAGTTATAAACAGTAACTCCAAAGTCTCCGTCTAAAACAGCTATTTTATTATCGTGCGTAGCAATAGAAAGTAAGTCGTTAGCCTCAAACTGACTTTCAATTGTCATATTTGCAGCACTATAAACTGTTAAAGTACCTTCTTTACCACTAGTTGCGTATATTTTATTATTAAACGATAATACGTCTGTACCAGCTTTTCCTTGTTGAAAACCGTATGTTATATCATTTAAATTAAAAGAACCATTACTTGTACTTATTTTTGCAACAAAAGAATTGTCTGTTGCTGTTGCAGATAGTTCTGCGTCAACACTACCAGCAGCATACACATAACCGTTAGATACGGTAACAGAATTAATGTCTGCATTTGTATAATTTAACCTTGCAGTTACTTCAGGATTGTGAGGATCACTAATGCGCACAATATCTATAGCACCACCATAAGTGTCAAACTGAGTGTTATAAGATACATAAGCATAATCACCATCTACAGCAATATGAGTGGCAGCTAAGTTTGCGTTTCCATTATAAGTAGGCGCTTTTACCTGTGCAACTAAAGTTAGCGGGTAATCACCAGCTTGGCCATCTTCTTCTTTTGAAAATTTACCAGTTGATTTATCTTCTTCAAAAACACCAAGTACACCGGCTTTTTCAAAATCGATACTATTTGTGAGAGTTTCTTGATTTACTTCTAACTCAGCTAATTTTTCTGCTTCATTAAACACGGTAGTCTCATCACTACACGCTACAAATCCTAAGGCAATAGCCATAGAAAATACTAAAGATCTAAACTTCATAATAAGTAGGTTATTAATTATTTGGGATAATTATAACGCAAAAATACACCAAATAGTATATAATTTATATTATGAGTAATATTTTAGCTGTATTAGGCATTTATACCGATAAAAGTCTATAGTTTACCTAATTTATCAAGTATAAATAATACTATAATTGGTATTGCCATTAAAATTACCACAAGTGTATCTGTAAAAATTAAACTTGGCATAAAAAACAAAGTAGTTACATAACCACCTATTGCACCACCAAAATGTGCTGTATGCCCAATATTACCTATACGTTTTTTCATCCCATAAATAGAATATAATAAATACCCTATACCAAAAACGTAAGCTGGCATTGGTAATGGTATAAACATTAACCCTAAACGCATATTTGGCTCCAATAAAATTGCAGCATATAAAATACCTGTTACAGCACCACTTGCACCTACTGCACTGTAGTATGGTTCATCTTTATGAAAAAACAAAGCAAGTAAACTACCTGCCAATAAACTAATTACATATATAAGTATAAAATATAAAGCACCTAAATATGCTATTACCACGTTAGCAAAAAAGTACAACGTAAACATATTAAAGAAAATATGAGAAATATCTACGTGTAAAAAACCAGAGGTAAACATACGCTCTTTTTGTCCTGCCTTTATACCACCTATACTAAACTTGTAACGTTCAAAAAAAGAAGTGTCTTTTAACCCTTTTAAGGTAAAAATTATATTTAAAGCAATAATAACTATTGTAACTGGGTGTAATTTCATTTTTTAACTGCTATAGTTTAGCCTCAAATATAGTTATATTTGCATAATTTTATTATTAATGCAGCTACTAGTTTTTATTTTAGTTTACCCTATACTTTGGGTTATTTCTATATTACCACACACTCTATTTTATGGAGTTTCTAACGTAATGTACTTTATTGTTTTTCGGATAGTTGGGTATCGAAAAAAAGTGGTCTTAGATAACCTAAGACTTGCTTTTCCTAATAAGTCTAATGATGAATTAAAGTCTATTTGTGTTCATTTCTACAAACATATGTGTGATGTGTTTATGGAGATGGTTAAAACGATGAACTTATCTAAAGCGGCTGTAAAAAAAAGATTTAAAATTGTAAATCTTGAAGATTTAAAACAAATAGAGAAAAATAAAAGCGTTCTAATTGTATGTGCACATTATGCTAACTGGGAGTGGCTAGTTAGTATTAATAATTTAATAGATACAAAAGGTTATGCTGTTTATCAAAAAATTGCTAATAAGTATTTTGATAAATGGATTAGAAACCTAAGAGCACGTTGGAACACTACTCCTATA
>NZ_JBDVAA010000083.1:0-7484 GCF_039943695.1 Cellulophaga sp.
GAATTTACATCAACTATAACGTTATAGTACGTTACCCTCAATATTTACAGGGTTTAAATGTAGAAAATTTATTTTATATTTGAGAAAATTATCAAATAAACAACGCAAAGAATGGGCAAATTTTATTATAACGAAGAACAAGAGTCTTATGATGCTATTGTTGTAGGAACTGGTATAAGTGGAGGATGGGCTGCTAAAGAATTATGTGAAGCTGGTTTAAAGACTTTAATATTAGAAAGGGGTAGAATGGTAACACATAGAGATGATTACACTACTGCTTTTAAAGAATCTTGGGATTTGCCAAACAACGGAGCTATTTCTCCTGAAGAAAAAGCAAAGCAGTTAAAGCAGTCTAGAACAGGTTACACTACAAATGCAGATACTAAGCATTGGTTTGTTAATGATTTAAAACACCCTTATAATGAAACAAAACGTTTTGATTGGATGCGTGGTTACCACGTTGGTGGTAGATCTATAATGTGGGGTAGGCATAGTTACCGTTGGAGTGATATAGATTTTGAAGCAAATAAGAATGATGGTCATGGTGTAGATTGGCCTGTTCGTTATAAAGATATTGCCCCGTGGTATGATAAGGTAGAAACATTTATTGGTGTTTCTGGAGAAAGTTTAGGATTGCCTCAGTTACCAGATAGCAAGTTTGAGCCAATGATGCCACTTAATTGTGTAGAAGAAAAATTAAAAGAAAGCGTAGCCGAAAATTTTGACGGTCGTGTTGTTACCGCTGGTAGAGTTGCCCACATTACCAGTGATAAAAAATTTGCAGGAGACGGAAGATCTAAATGTCAGTATCGTAACCGTTGTAGTAGAGGATGTCCTTTTGGAGCTTACTTTAGTAGTAACTCATCTACTTTGCCAACTGCAGAGGCTACCGGTAACTTAACACTTAGACCAGACTCTATAGTTTACGAGGTTATTTATGATGAAAAAACAAAAAAAGCGACAGGAGTTAAAGTTATAGATAGATTAACAAAAGAAAAAATTGAGTTTAAAGCTAAAGTAATTTTCTTATGTGCTTCTGCTATAGCATCTACATCTATATTAATGCAGTCTAAATCTGATACTTTTCCTAATGGTATGGGGAACGAATCAGATCAATTAGGAAGAAACATTATGGATCATCACTTAGGTTGTGGAGCTAATGGTAAGTTTGATGGTTTTGAAGATAAATACTATAAAGGAAGAAAAGCTAATGGTGTGTATATTCCAAGGTTTAGGAATTTAGGAGGTGATACAGATCGTAAAGAATTTTTAAGAGGTTATGGTTACCAGGGTGGTGCAACTAGAGGTAATTGGCAAGAAGTTATTGCGGAAACCGCTTACGGTAAAGATTTAAAAGACGCTGTTTTAAAGCCAGGAGGTTGGACAATGGGTATTATGGGCTTTGGTGAAGTTTTACCTTACGAGGATAATAGATTTACCTTAGATTATAATAAATTGGATGATTGGGGATTACCAACTGTTACTTTTGATGCTGAGTTTAAAGAGAACGAGCTTAAAATGCGAGAAGATATAAAAGAGCAAGCTGCTGCTATGTTAAAATCTGCAGGATTAAGAGATGTTAATGTGTATGATAATATAGGTGCTCTAGGCTTAGGTATTCACGAGATGGGTACTGCTCGTATGGGGCATGATCCAAAAACATCGGTATTAAATAAGTATAACCAAGTACATGCTGTGCCAAATGTGTATGTTACAGATGGTTCTTTTATGACCTCTGCTTCATGTGTTAACCCATCATTAACATATATGGCTTTTACAGCAAGAGCGGCTAACCACGCTGCAGAACAACTTAAAAAAGGATTATTATAATGAATAGAAGATTAGCACTTAAGAACTTAGGTTTGTCATTAGGCTATGTTGTAGCTACGCCAACCTTAATTAGTATTGTACAAAGCTGTAAAAATGATAAAGGTGTTGCTTTTACTCCAGAATTCTTTTCAGTAGAAGAAGGTGGTGTTGTAGTAACTCTTATGGATATTATACTGCCAAAAACAGATTCTCCTTCAGCTTCAGAGGCAGGTGTGCATATGTTTGTAGATCAGTATATTAATATATCTAATACAAAGGAGGAAAAAGCGTTATTTAAAGCAAAAATGGCTAATTTTTTAAGCTTAGCTAAAAGTAATGCAGGTAAAGATGCTATTACAGATGTTACGGCAGAAGAGTTAGAGAAAACTTTAGCTGGTTGTTTAAAGCTGTCCGAAACACAAATAGAGGCTCAGGATAAGGCTATGCAAAATTACAATAAGGCTATCGCTAACGGAGAGGTTGCGGAGTTAGATCTTAATTCTGGAGCTATTGCTTTTGCGCACGAGCTAAGAGGTTGGACTATTCATGGCTTTAAAGTTACTGAGGAGATTGCTAAGAACTTTTTAGCTTTTGATCCTATTCCGGGTAAATATATTCCTTGTGGAACTGTTGATGAGTTTACAGGCGGAAAAGCTTGGGCTCTATAATTAGAAAATAGTAAGAATGAAAAGAAGAAGTTTTATACAAAAATCGGCATTAACTACAGGTGCAATATCGCTAAGTGGTGCTTATGGGTATGCTTCTTTAAAAAATACAGAGGCAAAGCATAAATTTAATTTAAACTATGCACCTCATTTTGGAATGTTTTCTAATCACGCCAAAAGCTTAGAGGATCAGTTGCGTTTTATGGCAGATGAGGGTTTTACGGCTTTAGAGGATAATACTATGCTTAGTAGAGATGTAGCTACACAAAAAAAGTTAGCTAAAACTATGCAGCGCTTAAATATAGATATGGGTGTTTTTGTGGCTCATGAAATTTCTTGGAAGAAACCAAGTTTGGCATCAGGAGATTTAGCTCTTAGAAATAAGTTTTTATCTGAGATTAAGAGCTCTGTAGAGGTTGCTAAGCGCGTTAATGCTAAGTGGGTTACAGTTGTTCCTGGGCACGTAGATTTAAGGTTGTCTATGGGTTACCAAACTGCACACGTAGTTGAGTCTTTAAAGCAAGCGTCTGCTATTTTAGAGCCTCACGGGATAATTATGGTATTGGAACCTTTAAATTTTAGAGATCATCCAGGATTGTTTTTGTCAGAGTCGCCACAGGCGTATGAAATATGTAAGGCTGTAGATTCGCCATCTTGTAAAATTTTATTTGATATTTATCATCAACAAATACAAGAGGGTAACTTAATTCCTAATATGGAGGCAAGTTGGGATGAGATTGCTTATATACAAATTGGTGATAACCCAGGAAGAAAAGAGCCTACTACAGGTGAAATAAACTATAAGAATGTTTTTAAGTTTATTTATGATAAAAAATATACTGGTATTTTGGGTATGGAACATGGTAACTCTAAACCAAATAAAATTGGTGAGCGTGCAGTTATAGATGCTTATAAAGAAGTAGATTTGTTTTTGTAAATCAGTATTAAATGATAAGTAAATAAAAGCTATGCCTAATTGGTGTAGCTTTTTTATTGCTTTTTTCTTTGTCAAAAAATGTGTGTAAAAGTTAAATTATGCTAAAACGTATCGATTAAGTGCTCTTTTATTTGGTTGTATGTAAACTTTTCGTATTTTCATAACGTAAAAATAATATAAGGACAATGGGTAGTTTACTTTTTCCTTATAAAATACATACTACTATGGAGAATTATTTTATTTTATTAATTGTGTATACATCTGCATTAGTGTATTCTACAATTATTAGACCTAGATTAAGAAAAGAATAGCATTAGCTATACGCTTAGCTTTTGTGTTTAGATATTAAAGCATCATTAAATCTACTATTTTAGTAGTATTTAATGATGCTTTTTATTTTGTAAATACGTATTTATTTGACGCTAAAAAACCTCAATCTATGCCGTTTTAAGGGGAAGGACATAGTTGAGGTTAGTTTTTTCTCGCCCATAACGAGAGGTGTTCATAAAGCGTTTATATTGTTATGAGCCGCACATTAAACAATCGTCATCTGCTTGGCCAGCTTTAGCTTGTTCTATAAGAGCTTTCATTTCTGCAGCACTCATTGGTTCTACATCTGTATCTGCAGGTGTAGGGTTTACTTTTAATTCAGTAGGAGCCACTTTAGGTGCAGCTACAGGAGCGGCAACAGCTGCTAGTTCTGGTTTAGCTACTTCTTTAGCAGGAGTTTCTTTTTTCTTGCTATTGTCTACTGTAAATTTAATAGCATCTGCAGCAGCTTTAGTTCTTAAGTAATACATACCTGTTTTAAGTCCGCTCTTCCATGCGTAAAAGTGCATAGATGTTAACTTAGAGTAGTTTGCGTTTTCCATAAACAAGTTTAGAGACTGACTTTGGTCAATAAAATATCCACGGTGTCTAGACATGTCTATAATGTCTTTCATACTTAATTCCCAAACTGTTTTGTATAGCTCTTTTATGTCTTGCGGAATAATATCTATATGTTGTATAGATCCGTTAGCACGCATAAGCTCTTGTTTAAGACTTTCGTTCCAAAGGCCTAATTGTACTAAATCTTCTAGTAAGTGTTTGTTAACAACAATAAACTCGCCAGACAATACTCTACGAGTGTAAATGTTAGATGTATATGGCTCAAAACACTCATTGTTTCCTAAAATCTGAGATGTAGAAGCTGTTGGCATTGGAGCAACTAAAAGAGAGTTTCTAACTCCGTTTTTCATAACGCTTTTACGTAATTTTTCCCAGTCCCAACGGCCAGATAATTCATCATCTTTAATACCCCATAAGTTATGTTGAAAATCTCCTTGAGAAATTGGAGAACCTTCGTAACTAGAATATGTGCCTTCTTCTTTAGCTAACTCCATAGATGCAGTAACTGCAGCAAAGTAAAGTGTTTCAAAAATTTCTTGATTTAACTTTTTAGCTTCATCACTTGTAAAAGGCATGCGCATCATAATAAATGCATCTGCTAAACCTTGTACACCTAAACCAATTGGTCTGTGGCGCATGTTAGAGTTTTCTGCTTCTACTACTGGGTAGTAGTTACGGTCTATTACTGTGTTTAAGTTTTTAGTTACGCGTTTAGTTACACGGAAAAGTTCTTTATGGTCAAACTCTCCATTTTTAACAAACATTGGTAATGCAATAGAAGCAAGGTTACACACAGCAACTTCATCAGGAGCAGTGTACTCCATAATTTCTGTACATAAGTTAGAAGAACGTATTGTTCCTAAGTTCTTCTGGTTGCTCTTGCGGTTTGCGGCATCTTTATAAAGCATATAAGGAGTACCAGTCTCTATTTGAGACTCTAATATTTTTTCCCAAAGTTCACGAGCTTTAATAGTTTTTCTTCCTTTACCTTGTGCTTCAAAAGCTAGGTAGGCTTCTTCAAACTCTTTGTCGTGTTTTTTATATAAATCAGGGCATTCATTAGGGCACATAAGTGTCCAGTCTGCATTGGCCTCTACTCTTTGCATAAACAAATCTGGAATCCACATTGCATAAAAAAGATCACGTGCACGCATTTCTTCTTTACCGTGGTTCTTTTTAAGGTCTAGAAATTCAAAAATATCTGCATGCCATGGCTCAACATAAACAGCAAAACTACCTTTACGTTTTCCTCCTCCTTGATCTACATAGCGTGCTGTGTCATTATATACACGTAGCATTGGAACAACACCGTTAGATGTGCCGTTTGTACCTGCAATATAAGATCCTGTAGCTCTAACATTGTGTATAGATAAGCCAATACCACCAGCAGACTGAGAAATTTTTGCAGTTTGCTTTAATGTATCGTAAATACCATCTATACTATCATCTTGCATAGCTAATAAAAAGCATGAAGACATTTGAGGTTTAGGAGTACCAGAATTAAATAGAGTAGGTGTAGCGTGTGTAAAATATTTTTTAGACATAAGTTCATACGTCTCTATTGCAGCATCTAAATCGTTTAAATGTATACCAATAGAAACACGCATTAACATATGTTGTGGGCGTTCTGCTATTTTACCGTTAAGTTTTAATAGGTAAGAACGTTCTAAAGTTTTAAATCCAAAATAATCGTAGCCAAAATCTCGGTTGTATATAATTGTAGAATCTAATTTTTCTGAGTTGTCTTGTATCACTTTAAAGACTTCATCAGATAAAAGAGGAGCTTCTTTACCTGTTCTAGGGTTTACATATTCATATAAATCTTTCATTACTTCAGAGAAAGATTTTTTAGTGTTTTTATGTAAGTTAGATACAGATATACGTGCAGCTAATTTTGCATAATCTGGATGCGTTGTTGTCATTGTAGCTGCAATTTCTGCCGCTAAATTATCTAATTCTGATGTGGTAACACCATCATATAAACCTTCAATTACTCGCATAGCAACCTTAAGGGGGTCTACCAATGCGTTTAAGCCATAACAAAGCTTACGAACTCTTGCCGTAATCTTGTCAAACATTATTAATTCTTTTCTACCGTCTCTTTTTACTACATACATGCTACAATTGTTTTTAGTGATACGTTGGTTAGGTCAAGTCTTGGGGGACTCAACAAATTGGTTATTTATAATGCTTTTTTTAGAAATAAATTCTAAAAAATATTGGGTTCTAATTTTTAAAAATCTGCGTCGAAACTAATTTTCTGAGAATCTTCATCACCGTTGTTATTGGCAACACCAGATTTTTGGTATTCAGCTACTCTTTTTTCAAAGAAATTTGTTTTCCCTTGTAGAGAAATCATATCCATAAAGTCAAATGGATTAGTAGAGTTGTATACTTTGTCACAGTTTAATTCTACTAGTAAACGGTCTGTTACAAACTCTAAATACTGTGTCATTAATTTAGAATTCATACCAATTAAACTTGCTGGTAAAGATTCTGTAATAAACTCTCTTTCTATATCTAACGCATCTACAAGTATTTCTGTAATACGCGCTTTAGGTACCTTGTTTATTAAGTGATGGTTGTGTAGGTGAACTGCATAGTCACAGTGCATACCTTCATCTCTAGAAATTAATTCGTTAGAGAATGTAAGTCCTGGCATTAATCCTCTTTTCTTAAGCCAAAAAATAGAACAGAAAGATCCTGAAAAGAAAATTCCTTCTACTGCAGCAAAAGCAATTAAACGCTCGGCAAAACTAGGAGATTCTATCCATTTTAAAGCCCAATCTGCTTTTTTTCTAATAGCAGGAAAGTTTTCTAAAGCATGAAATAAAACATCTTTTTCTTTTTCATCCTTAACATAGGTGTCTATTAATAAAGAATATGTTTCAGAGTGTATGTTTTCCATCATAATTTGGAAACCATAAAAGAATTTTGCTTCTGCATATTGTACTTCGCTAACAAAGTTCTCTGCTAGGTTTTCATTTACAATACCATCAGAAGCGGCAAAAAATGCTAATATATGTTTTATAAAATAACGTTCGTCGTCATTTAATTTATTCTTCCAATCATCTAGATCTGCATGCAAATCTATTTCTTCAGCTGTCCAGAAACTTGCTTCGCATTTCTTGTACCAATCCCATAAGTCGTTATGCTTAATAGGAAAAATAACAAATCTGTCT
>NZ_JBDVAA010000084.1:0-3904 GCF_039943695.1 Cellulophaga sp.
GCTAGATAAGAATGAAAATACGAATGCAGTAGTTGGAGCAAAATTGCTAGACCGAAATGCAACAGGCAACATTGTGCGTACCAAAGAGAACAAAGTTGTAGTTTTAGATAGTTTAGATAATTACATTGTAGTGGATAAAGAAGATGTTTTGTTAATTTGTCCAAAAGAAAAAGAGCAAGACATAAAAGTTATCTTAAACGAGGTAAAAGATAAGTTTGGTAAATAATACCATTGTGTATGAGTAATAATACAGAGCAAAATAATAACGTAACTGGTAGTGAATCATCAGATAACGTAAAAAAAGATTTTCAGGGTTTACTTGGGTCTACTAAAAAGTTTTTAAAGGAACTTTTAGATATTCGTAATAATACAGACCAAGAAGCTACTAGAGAGTCTATAGTGGCAGATATACCTTTTAAGGGGCATACTTCTTGGATTTTAATTTGTTCTATTTTTATAGCTTCTATTGGTTTAAATGCCAATTCTACAGCAGTTGTAATTGGTGCCATGTTAATTTCTCCATTAATGGGGCCTATTTTAGGAATGGGTTTGTCATTAGCTATTAATGATATTGATACGTTGCGTCGTTCACTTAAAAACTTTGGGGTAATGGTGGTGTTAAGTATACTTACTGCCTTTTTATTCTTTAAGTTTTTTCCTTTACGAGATGAGTCTTCCGAACTTTTAGCACGTACAGCACCAGATATTAGAGATGTTCTTATTGCATTTTTTGGTGGTTTAGCCTTGGTTATTGCACGTGCAAAAAAGGGAACAATAGCCAGTGTTATATTTGGTGTGGCAATTGCAACAGCTTTAATGCCTCCTTTGTGTACTGTAGGTTTTGGTTTAGCAATTGGTAATTGGGATTATGCAACGGGAGCAATGTACTTATTTACTATTAATACTATTTTTATTGCATTAGCTACATTTTTAGTTATAAAAATATTACGTTTTCCAATGGTGCGTTACGCTAACTCTGAGCGTCGTAGATTAATTAGTAGGCTTGCATCAATAGTTGCAATATTGGTTATGGTGCCTGCAAGTTGGACATTCTTTAAGGCTTGGGAGGAATCTCAGTTTAAAAGTCAGGCTCAGCAATTTATAACAGAAAATATAGCAAAGTATAAATTTGCGGGTAACGGATTGTATTTAAATAATTTAACTAATATTGAATACCACGGAGGTGATAGTTCTTTGTTTGATAAAATATTTAGAAAGAATAAAAATGAACAAAAATCTGTAATAGAAGTAATGTTTATGGGCGAAGAATTAGTGCCAGATAATATTATTGCTAGTTGGAATGAAATAAAAAATGAAGATTTTAAAGAGCTTGCAAATACAGATTTAAAAATTATTCAGGGTTCTAAAAATAAAGAAGTAGATCAAATAAAATATGTAGAAGAGTTATACCAAGCTAAAAAAGCTGAGTTAATGGGTAAAGAGGAAAAAATTGCCTTATTAGAAAAAGAGCTAACTCAATTACAAAAAATTGTATCTAAACAAATTCCTTTTAATGACGTTAGTGCAGAAGCTAAAGCTAATTATGAGAATTTGGCCTCTATAGGTTATTCTTATACAATACGTACAGACTTTAAAAAAGTAGATACTATTCCTGTTTTTGAAATTAATTGGAAACCCAAAACAAAATCAAAAGACAAGCAAGCTGATGCTAAAAAAATAGCGGAGTGGTTAAAATTAAGATTAAAAGATAAAAATATTCAAGTTAGAGAATTAGCAAACTAATTTCTTTCTTCAATATACATTTGTCTTACTTTTTTAAATAGCTCAGAAGAATAAACAAAATCTGTGACAGCTTTGTTATCGGTTTTAAAAATTTCTTTATTTGTGCCTTCCCATTCTTTATGTCCGTTTTTAAGAAATAAGATTTTTTCTCCTATTTCCATAACAGAGTTCATATCATGAGTGTTAATCACAGTTGTGATATCATATTCTTGAGTAATTTCTTGAATAAGGTTATCTATTAGTATAGCGGTTTTAGGATCTAAACCAGAGTTAGGCTCATCACAAAATAAGTATTTAGGGTTCATTACAATTGCTCTTGCAATGGCTACCCTTTTTTGCATACCTCCAGATATTTCTGATGGGTATTTATGGTGTGCATCAATTAAGTTTACTCGCTTTAAAACAGTGTTAACACGGTCTTGCATTTCAGATTTAGGCTGTTTTGTAAACATTTCTAATGGAAACATTACGTTACCTTCAACAGTAAGAGAATCAAACAAAGCACTGCCCTGAAAAACCATTCCCATTTCTTGTCTTAAGTTTCTTTTTTGGTCGGTAGACAAATCGTTATAAATATCTCCGTTATAGCAAATGTGTCCTTCATCCGGAGTAAATAAACCAAGTAAACATTTTAAAAATACAGTTTTACCAGATCCACTTTGCCCAATAATTAGGTTTGTTTTTCCTTTTTCAAAACTAGTGGTTACACCCTTTAAAATGTGTGCGTCACCAAAAGATTTATGTAAGTTGTCTACTTCTATCATTATCCTAATAGTAATTGAGTTAATATGTAGTTTAAAATAATAATAGCAACACTCGTCCAAACAAAGGCAGTGGTACTTGCTTTACCTACTTCTAAAGCTCCACCTTTCATATAATAACCGTGAAAAGATGGTATTGTGGCAATAACAAAAGCAAATATTATAGATTTTATAAATGCGTAAGTAACATGGTAAGGTATAAAGTCTAGTTGTATTCCTTCAATAAAACTTGCACTTGTGGTAAAACCACCAAAAACACCAGCGATCCAGCCTCCAAAAATACCAACATACATTGCAATGGCTATTGCAAACGGATATAATAGTAAAGCTATAATTTTAGGAAATACTAAGTAGTTTAAAGAGTTTACTCCCATAACTTCTAGAGCATCAATTTGCTCTGTTACACGCATAGTTCCTATGCTAGATGTTATGTAAGACCCAACTTTACCTGCCATTATTATAGAGGTAAACGTAGGGGCAAATTCTAAAATAACAGATTGTCTAGCAGCAAAACCAATTAGACTTTCTGGTATTAAAGGGTTGGTAAGGTTTAAAGCAGTTTGTATGGTTACTACACCACCAATAAAAAACGAAATAAATATAATGATACCCAAGGAACCAAAAACCAATTCGTCTATTTCTTTTAAAATAAGAGTTTTCATAATAGACCACTTTGTGGGTTTTTTAAAAACCTCCTTAATCATTATAAAATAACTGCCAATAGATGCTATGTAATTCATATAAAATAGACTTCTGTCTGTAAAAATAATAATATTAACTCTCATTTGACATTCAAATAAAAAAATTAAAAGTTTATTTATTTACTTTTACGGTATCAATAAAATTATTTGCAATGAAGAGAAGTCTATTTGTAGCATTAGTAGCTGTTTGTTTTATGACAAATGTAGAGGAGGTTAATGCGCAAAAAAAATCTAAAAGAAAGAGTAAAAATGATGTAGAGCAGCAAAGAGCTACCCCTATAAAAACAACTCCAAAGTTAGTTGTTGGTATAATTGTAGACCAAATGAGGTACGATTATCTTACTCGTTTTTATAATCAATATGGAGAAGGCGGATTTAAACGTATGATTAATGAAGGGTTTAATGCTAAAAATCATCACTATAATTATTCACCTACAAGTACTGGTCCTGGACATACCTCTGTTTATACTGGTACAACACCAGCTATGCACGGTATAATAGGTAATAACTGGTATGATAAAGATTTAGGGGTAAATGTATATTGTGCAGGTGATAGCAACTATAACAGTGTAGGAACAAGTGGTTCTGAAGGAAAAATGAGTCCACATAGAATGTTAACTACAACCGTTACAGATCAATTACGTTTACACACTCAAAAAAAAGGTAAAGTAATTGCTGTAGCTATAAAAGATAGAGGTG
>NZ_JBDVAA010000085.1:0-4342 GCF_039943695.1 Cellulophaga sp.
TATAGAGGCTGAAGCATTGGTTACTAAAGAGCTAAAAGAGGCAATACAATTAGCAAAAAGTAATATTGAAGCTTTTCATAAAGCACAAAAAACTAGTAAAGTAAGTATACAAACAACAAACGGAGTAAATTGTTGGCAAGAGAAAAGACCTATACAAAAGGTTGGTTTATATATTCCTGGTGGTACAGCTCCATTATTTTCTACCATTTTAATGTTAGCAACACCAGCAAACATTGCTGGTTGTAAAGAAATTGTTCTATGCTCACCTCCTAATAAAGAAGGTAAAATAAACCCTGCTATTTTGTATGCAGCAAATTTATGTGGTGTTACCAAAATATATAAAGTTGGAGGTATACAAGCTATTGCAGCTATGACGTTTGGTACTGAAACAATACCACAAGTGTATAAAATATTTGGTCCTGGTAACCAATTTGTTACAGTGGCTAAACAAATTGCAACTAAGTATGGAGTAGCAATAGATATGCCAGCTGGTCCAAGTGAGCTGTTAGTTTTAGCAGATGATACAGCTAACGCTGCATTTGTAGCATCAGACTTATTAAGTCAGGCAGAACACGGTACAGATAGTCAAGTAATATTGGTATCTACTTCTAAAGAAATGATCTCTGCTGTAGAGGCAGAAGTAGAAAAACAATTAGCAGTTTTACCACGTGTAGAAATAGCAACACAGGCAATTGCAAATAGCAAGCTTATTTACATAGAAACAATAGAAACAGCTATGCAATTGATTAATGAGTATGCTCCAGAACACTTTATTGTTTGTGTAGAAAATGAAGACTATGTGTTAAGCGCTACAGAAAATGCTGGTTCGGTTTTTATTGGTAATTATACACCAGAGAGTGCTGGTGATTATGCTTCTGGTACCAACCACACATTACCAACAAACGGCTATGCCAAACAATACAGTGGTGTTAACTTAGATAGTTTTACTAAGAGTATTACGTTTCAAAAAATATCTGAAGAAGGTATACAAGGTATTGGTAACGCTATAGAACTTATGGCAGAGGCAGAAGGTTTACAGGCACACAAAAATGCAGTTACATTACGTTTAAAGAGTTTAAAATAATGAAAAATTTTAACTTAGATGAATTAACTAGAGAGAATGTAAAAGGACTTAGTCCGTATTCTTCTGCTAGAGATGAGTATGTTTCTGATGGTACTGAAATGGTCTTTTTAGATGCCAATGAAAATCCTTTTTCAAACGGAGTAAATAGATATCCAGACCCACAACAACGTAGTTTAAAATCTATTTTAGCAGAACAAAAAGGTATAAAGTCAGAAAACTTGCTTTTAGGTAATGGTAGTGATGAAGTTTTAGACTTAATTTACAGAGCATTTTGCGAGCCTAAGGAAGATAATATTATAACGTTACCGCCAACTTATGGTATGTATAAAGTATTATCTGGAATTAATAACATAGAGAATAAAGAGGTGTTGCTTACTGCTGATTTTGAACCTAATGTAGATGAAATTTTAGCAACAGCAGATAACAATAGCAAAATTTTATTTTTATGCTCACCAAACAACCCAACTGGTAATAGCTTTGCTACAGAAAAAATGCATCAGTTGTTAACTAAATTTAATGGTTTGGTTGTAGTTGATGAAGCTTACATTGATTTTTCGTCAGAAGAAAGTTGGGTTTCTCAATTAGATAATTACCCTAATTTAATAGTTACGCAAACACTGTCTAAAGCGTACGGATTAGCAGGTGTAAGATTGGGAATTTGTATTGCGTCAAAAGAAATTATATCAGTTTTAAATAAAATTAAACCACCTTATAACGTAAACGAATTAACACAACAACGAGCAAAAGAGCGTGTTTTAGATTTGAATTCTGTAAAACAGGAAGTATCTGAAATAATGATTGAAAAAGATGCTTTATCTAAAGTATTGCTTGAAGTAAATTTTGTAGAGAAAGTATATGCTTCTGATGCTAATTTTATTCTAGCAAAAGTAGATGATGCTACAAAAAGGTACAATCAGCTTTTACAAAAAGGAATTGTAATACGTAATAGAACAACACAGCCTTTATGTGAAAATACGTTACGCTTTACCGTAGGTACACCAAAGGAAAATAAGCAGCTAATAAGCGCATTAAACCAAATTAATAACTAACCGTAATTCTTTTTTAAAATTGAATTATAACGAACTATAGAAGATGAAAAAAGTATTATTTATAGATAGAGACGGCACTATAATTAAAGAGACTGTTGATGAGCAAATAGATGCATTTGAAAAAATGATTTTTTATCCAAAAGCATTTACTTATTTGGGTAAAATAGCTAAAGAGTTAGACTATGAGCTTGTAATGATAACCAACCAAGATGGTTTAGGTACAGATGTTTTTCCTGAAGATACGTTTTGGCCAGTACACAACTTTATTTTAAAGTCTTTTGAGAATGAAGGTGTAGTTTTTGATAAGGTGTTTTTAGACAGAACTTTTCCTCATGAAAATGCAAATACACGTAAACCTGGTACAGGTTTGTTAACTGAGTATTTTTCTGCAGAATATGATTTAGCAAATTCATTTGTTATTGGCGATCGTTTAACAGACATAGAATTAGCTAAAAATTTAGGTTCTAAAGGTATTTTTATTAATGATGAAACTAATTTAGGTACAGGAGAAATTACTGTAAAAAGAGATGAGTTAAACGATGTTATAGCCCTAGAAAGTAACGATTGGGAGAAAATATACGAGTTTTTAAAATTGAAAGATAGAGTTTCTGAAGTTACACGTAAAACCAATGAAACAGATATCTATATAAATGTAAATTTAGATGGTACTGGTAAAAGTGATATAAAGACAGGATTATCTTTCTTTGATCATATGTTAGACCAACTGGCTCGTCACGGTCAAATGGACTTAGAAATTAAAGTAAATGGCGATTTAGAAGTAGATGAGCACCACACTATAGAAGATACAGCTATTGCTTTAGGAGAGGTGTTTACTAAGGCTTTGGGTACAAAATTAGGAATAGAACGTTATGGTTTTTGTTTGCCAATGGACGATTGTTTAGCACAAGTTGCTATAGATTTTGGTGGTCGTAATTGGTTAGTATGGGAAGCTGATTTTAAGCGAGAAATGGTTGGTGATATGCCTACAGAAATGTTTTTACACTTTTTTAAATCATTTTCAGACGGAGCAAAGGCTAATTTAAATGTTAAAGCAGAAGGTGTAAACGAGCATCATAAAATTGAGGCTATTTTTAAAGCATTTGCGAAAGCAATTAAAATGGCGGTAAAAAGAGATGTAGAAAAAATGGTTTTGCCTAGTACAAAGGGAATGCTGTAAATAGTGTTAATACTTAAACTTTAAAATGAAAATAGTAATTATAAATTACGGCGCAGGAAATATACAGAGCATTAAGTTTGCTATAAAACGACTTGGTTTTGAAGCCGTTTTAACAGATAATGTAGATGAAATTTTAAATGCAGATAAAGTTATTTTTCCTGGTGTAGGTGAAGCTAGTAGTGCTATGAGTAAGTTACGAGATAGTGGTCTAGATGCTTTAATTCCTACATTAAAACAACCTGTTTTGGGTATTTGTTTAGGTATGCAGCTAATGTGCAATGCATCTGAAGAAGGAGAAACAAGAGGTTTAGGAATTTTTAATGTTGATGTAGTAAAGTTTTCAAACAAGGTGAAAGTCCCACAAATTGGATGGAACGAGATATCAAACTTAAAAACAAATCTTTTTAGTAAAGTAAAAGAAAAGTCTCATATTTATATGGTACATAGTTTTTACGCTTCAGTTACTAATGAAACCATTGCAACATCTAATTATGATGTAGATTATAGTGCAGCATTACAAAAAGATAATTTTTACGGCACCCAATTTCACCCAGAAAAAAGTAGTGAAGTAGGAGAGCAGATTTTAAGAAATTTTCTAGAAATGTAGAAGTTTAATTAAGTTAAAAGTCAACAAGTAATTAAGTCTTTAACTTCTTTACAAAAAAACAAAAATGAGAATAATACCAGCAATAGATATTATAGATGGCAAATGTGTACGCTTGTCTAAAGGAGATTACAACACAAAAAAAATATATAACGAGAATCCTTTAGAGGTTGCTAAAGAGTTTGAGGCTCACGGTATAGAATACTTGCATTTGGTAGACTTAGACGGTGCAAAGTCTAAACATATAGTAAATCATAAGGTTTTAGAGCAAATAGCGTCTAAAACAAGCTTAAAAATAGATTTTGGTGGCGGATTAAAGTCGGACGATGATTTACGAATAGCCTTTGAAAGTGGTGCTAACCAAATAACAGGTGGTAGTATAGCAGTAAAAGATAGAGAAGTATTTTCTTCATGGCTTGGAAAATTTG
>NZ_JBDVAA010000086.1:0-2714 GCF_039943695.1 Cellulophaga sp.
AAGCCACTTGATTTTTTCAAGTGGCTTATATATGTTTGTTAAAGTGTGCTTATTTTCCGAAAAGTCCGCCTAAAAGACCTCCAATCCCAGAACCTCCACTTTTGTTTCCGCCAAGAACCATACCTGCAACATCATCTAAAATGCTACCATCTCCGTCAGAATCTAAAAAAGACTCAATTAAAGATTGTTCTTTATTGCTGTTTTCATCACCTCCTAGTAAACCTCCTAAAAGATTTCCTATACCGTTAGACTCAACAACATTTTCATTTCTTGCTTGTTTACCTAAAACGCCCATTAAAAGTGGTGCAGCAACTTTTAAAATAGTAGCAACAGTATCAGAACTTACACCAGCTTTTTGACTTAGTGCATTTTCTACCTGTGGTTGTTTTGCTCCTAATACGTGATTTAAAATTCCCTGACCATCGTTCATAACGTTGTCATCTACACCTCCGCCAAATAAACCACCTAGGTTGTCTAAAATGCTACCATCATGCTTGTTTGTTAAAGCACTCATAAGTCCTTGAGCACCTTCTGGAGTAGCTGTGTTTTTTTTCATTGCACCCATTAATAAAGGTAGTGCCATACTTAGTACACCTGCTGTTTTTTGCTCAGATTCTCCTGCTTGACCTGCAACACCTTTTATAATTTGTGAACCTATTGGGCTATTTAATAAATCTAATAATCCTGACATCTGTTTTGTTTAGTTAATGTTTAATAATGCTTCAATTTACAAAAAAAAAGAATGATATTATAGAATAACCGATAATCTGCAATTATTTAAGCAAAGTAGTAATTTGTGAGGCTAATTCTTCACCAATTCTGTCTTGTGCTTCTTTAGTTGCTGCCCCAATATGCGGAGTTAAAGAAATTTTTGGATGCATTAATATTCTAATCTCAGGATTTGGTTCGGACTCATACACATCTAAACCAGCAAAAGCTACTTTATTTTCTTCTAAAGCATCAACTAAGGCAACTTCATCTAAAGCACCACCACGAGCAGCGTTAATAATACCAACTCCATCTTTCATTTTGTCAAAATCACTATCACCAATAGTATATCCTTTTTGTGCAGGAACGTGAATAGTAATAAAGTCAGCTTCTTTTAAAAGCGTGTCTTTGGTAGTGTTTTTAAAGTTAAAAGAAACCGATTGTCCATCAAAAAAAGGAACAGAAACAGTAGCTTCTTCTACTTCTGTATCATGGTAAATAACCTTCATACCTACACCAAGTGCAATTTGTGCAGTAGCCTGACCAATTTTACCAAAACCAATAATACCAATGGTTTTTCCTCTTAACTCAACACCTTTAGCATAGGCTTTTTTAAGCTGTTTAAATTTACTATCTCCTTCTAAAGGCATAATACGGTTGGCATCATACAAATAACGAACACCATTATATAAATGAGCAAATACAAGTTCTGCAACAGAGGCAGAAGAAGCTGCAGGTGTATTAATAACGTGTAGTCCTTTTTCTTTGGCGTAAACTACGTCAATATTGTCCATACCAACACCACCACGACCAATTAACTCTAAAGTAGGGCAGTTGTCTATAATATCTTTACCTACTTGTGTAGCGCTACGCACTAACAAACCTGCAATTTTATTTTCGTTTATGTAATTAGCAAGCTGTTCTTGTGCAACATTGGTTGTAACTACTGTAAAACCAGCTTTTTCTAATGCGTCTATACCATTTTGAGATATACCGTCGTTTGCTAATATTTTTTTCATACTTAATCTTAATTATTTATAACAGCTTATGCGTTTCTTTCTAAGTCGCTCATAACATCTACAAGTGCACCAACACTATCTAATGATAATGCATTGTACATAGAAGCTCTATAGCCACCAACAGATCTGTGACCGTTAATACCGTTAATGCCTGCTTCTTTACACATTGCATCAAAAGAATCTTTTAGTTTTTCATCAGTTAAAGTAAAAGTAGCATTCATATTAGAACGGTCTGCTTTGTCTGCGTATCCTTTAAATAATGGGTTTAAATCTATTTCTGAGTATAATAACTGTGCTTTTTTATTATTTATTTCTTCAATAGCATCAATACCTCCAAGGTCTTTAAGCCATTGCATAGTTAGCATAGATGTGTAAACAGCAAAAACAGGAGGAGTGTTAAACATACTGTCTTTACTAATATGTACTTGGTAGTTTAACATAGAAGGTATTTGTCTTGTTACTTTACCAAGAATATCTTCTTTAACAACAACTAGAGTTGTGCCAGCCGGACCCATATTTTTTTGTGCACCAGCGTAGATTAAATCAAATTGAGAAAAATCTAATTTACGAGAAAATATATCAGAGCTCATATCGCAAACCATTGGAATTTTAGTTTTAGGAAACTCTTTAATTTGTGTTCCAAAAATGGTATTGTTAGAGGTAAGGTGAAAATAATCTAAATCTGCAGGAACCATATAGTTTTTTGGTATGTAGTTAAAGTTTTTATCTTTAGATGATCTTACTTCAACTATTTCTCCAAATAATTTTGCTTCTTTAATAGCTTTGTCACTCCAAGTACCTGTATTTAAATACCCTGCTTTTGTTTCTAATAAATTATAAGCTGTCATTAAAAACTGCATACTTGCACCACCTTGTAAAAACAATGCTTTATATCCTTTATCTGTAAGGCCTAAATGTTCTAAAGCTAAAGATTGAGCTGTTTCCATAACAGCTACAAAATCTTTACTGCGGTGAGATATTTCTATT
>NZ_JBDVAA010000087.1:0-26033 GCF_039943695.1 Cellulophaga sp.
TACTTATGGTGATGATGTAAACGGAGGTGTGCCAATAATTACCGTAGATAATATGTTTGATGACGGTGGTAGCTACGTTAGACCAGCTTCTGTTGTAGAAAACTACAAGCAAATTGAAGAAGATCTTAAAAAAGCGATGGATTTATTACCATTGTTTACAGAGTACGGAGCAGAAGATTACGGTCGTCCTCACAAAGATGCCGCTTTAGGATATTTAGCAAAAACTAATTTGTATTGGGCAGCGTATGATGCCTCTAGATACGCAGAGGTTGTAAAGTATGCAGATGCAATTGCAACATCTGGTTCTGGTAGAGCTTTAATAGATACAGATAATCCAGAGGTAGACTATAGAGAGCTACATAGTCATATAAACAACTGGACAAGCGAGTACATTTGGTCTGTTAATTCTGGTTTAGATCGTGGTAGTATTTTATCTGGTGTTATGTTAGAAAACAAAGGTTGGGGTAAATATAACGGCTGGGGATACTACACTCCGTCAGAAGGGTTGTATAATGAGTATGAAGCAGGAGACGTACGTAGAGGTGTTACTATCTTAAATTTTGGAGACGACTTTAAATATTTTGGAGAAGATAGAAGGTATCAGTCTGAAAATTCAATCTCTGGATTTCAGTTTAATAAGTATATGTATGAGTTCCAATTTGAAGACCCAATAGGAGAGTATGTAAATACGAATGGAGATAACCCAACTACAATTTACAATGTACCATTAATGCGTTATGCAGAGGTGTTGTTAATGAAAGCAGAGGCGTTAATTGCAGACGGTAAAAATGGAGATGTTCCTTTAAATATGGTTAGAGATAGAGCTGGTTTAGCACCAATAACTAACGCAACTATGGAAGATCTTAAGCACGAGCGTAGAGTAGAATTAGCAGGTGAATTTGCTAACAGACATTTTGATTTGGTTCGTTGGGGAGATGCAGCAGCTACTTACGGAGAGCCAATTTATGGTAGAATTTATGCAGACAGAGCTAATCCTGATTCTCCTTACACATCAGAAATAGTATGGCCTGCCAGAAATTTTGATGCTTCTTTTATGAATGTATGGCCAATTCCAAATACTGTTATAGAATCTTCAGGAATACCACAAAACAAAGGATGGTAAAAGAATAAAGTTTCAATTAGTTTTTTTTAACAAGAAAGGGTGCTGTAATTGCGCAGCACCTTTTTATAATATACTTATATGTTAACATTTAAGAAAAAATGTATCATACTTGCCGTAAGTTTTTTTTCAATGATTTCTTTTGCTCAAAAAGAAAATCAAGTTCTTATTCATTCTCATAATGATTATCTACAAAATGTACCTTTTTGGAATGCTTTTTCTAGCGGAGCCAATATTGTAGAAGCAGATGTTTGGCTAAAAAACAATGAATTATACATAGCACATACTGAAAATGAAATTTTAGAAAATAATACACTACAAAGTTTATATTTAAATCCTTTACAACAAGCGGTACAAAACAAACAACTTAGTACATCTAGGCTAATAGTAATGGTAGATGTTAAGTCTCATGCAGAGAAGACCTTAAAAAAAGTAATCTCTGTACTAAAAAAATATCCAGAAGTTATAACTCACAATAATGTAGAGTTTTTAATATCTGGTAATAGACCAAAAGCTAACACATACCACACATACCCTGAGTATATTTCTTTTGACCATCAAGAACTTAGTAATACACTAGATAATAAAGACTGGGAAAAAGTAGCAATGGTTAGTACTAGTTTTAAAAAATATACTGAGTGGAATGGTAAAGGCAGGTTAACACACAATGATTTTGCTAAAGTAAATGCAGCAATAGTGGCTGCTAAAAAATTAAATAAACCATTTCGTTTTTGGGCAACTCCAGATTCTAAAACAGCTTGGAGAGCATTTGTAGAAATGGGGGTAGACGTTGTTAATACAGATATGCCTAACAAATGTGTAACCTATGTAAAAACTTTAAAAAACCGTACTACAACAGCTTTAATTACATCTAATGTTTACAAACCTACTTATGCTTTAGATGGTAGTAAAAAGCCAATTAAAAATGTAATTTTAATGATTGGAGACGGTATGGGGTTATCTCAAATTACGGCTGCCGTTTTAGCTAATAACGGCAGCTTAACCCTTACACAGCTTAAATCTATAGGATTAATTAAAACACAATCTGCAGACGATTTAATAACAGATTCTGCTGCTGCTGGTACAGCATTAGCAACAGGACAAAAAACAAATAATAGGGCTATAGGTACAGACATAAATGGCAAGCCATTACCAACCTTAGTAGACATACTAGCTAAGTCTAACTTTTCTACAGGAATTATAACTACAGATCAAATAACAGGTGCTACTCCGTCCTCTTTTTATGCAAAACAAAAAGATAGGGGAGAAACACAAAAAATAGCAGAAGATTTACTTAAAACTGAGCTACATTTTTTTGCCGCAGGTGGAGCAAATTTGTACAAAAAAATACCATTGAAAAGTAAGTACATAATGGTAGATGAAACTTCTGAAATAAATAAAAGTACTGCAGATAAATTAGGTGTTTTTTTAGCAGATGGTGGTGTGCCGTCTATAAAAACAGATAGAGGTAATTTACTAGCAGCAACAACTAAAGAAGCTATAAGTTTTTTAGATAAAAAAGATAAACCTTTTTTTTTAATGGTAGAGGCTGCACAAATAGATTCTTTTGGGCATTACAATGATACAGAGGGTGTTGTTGCAGAAACTATAGATTTTGACAGAGCTATTACTGAGGCAATTAAGTTTGCTGATAAAAGTGGAGAAACATTAGTAATTATAACAGCAGATCATGAAACAGGAGGATTAAGTGTATCTAACGGTAGTGTAGCAGACCATGAAATAGAAGGCGGTTTTGTAACTCATGATCATACAGGTGTTATGGTGCCAATATTTGCATATGGTCCACAATCTTATAATTTTTCTGGGGTTTATGAAAATACAGAAGTTTTTTCTAAAATTTTAAAAATCTTAGATATAGAAAAATAGTTTTTTAATAATTCGTTTTTTAGTTAATTAGGCGTAGCAGTTTTTTGTTGCGTCTTTTTAGTTTTTAAAAAGTAATACTCTTTTTAGTTTTAAAACAGAAAAATATAAAAATAGATTACTATCTGTTTTTTTATTAATCTTAGTGCGTAAAATAAAAAATGCTTTTGTTATTTGTGCTTCAACTGTTTTTATAGAGATATTTAAATATTCTGCTATTTCTATATTAGTTAAGCCTTCTTGTTTACTTAAAAGAAATACGTTTTTACATTTTGGAGGTAAATTTTGTATTTCTGTTTTAACCTTTTTTATCAGGTTATCAAAAGATATTACATCTGTCTCTTCTACTAAATTGTGTAGCGCATCTAAATATTTTTTTTCTAACGGGAATACATTTTTTTGCTTTCTATAATGATCTATAAATTCATTATAAACAGATTTGTATAAAAAACTCTGTAAAGAAAAATCGGCTTTTAATTTATCTCTTTTACGCCAAATCCTCATAAAAACATTTTGTACAATATCTTCTGCCTCGTCACGGTCATGAGTTAAATTATGTGCATATACACAAAGCTTTTGGTGGTAATCTGTAACCAATTTATTATATGCAGACTCATCACCAGACTTTAGTGCGTTAATAAATTTAATGTTGTTATTTAGTTGGGGGTTCATATAAAATGACAAACATTGGTTAAATATGTTGCCAATATATAAAAAAGTTTAATAAAATGTTAGGGTTATGTAAAATGCATACGTATTAATGTATATATGTTTAAAATATAATGAAGAAAAAAGTTTCAAAGTTAGATAAACTAATAGTTAAGTACCTTACTAGAGAGTCTTCTAAAAAAGAGTTAGATAAACTAGAAAAAGAACTTAATGAAGAGGTAAAAAGCAAAGAATCTCTAGAAGATTACATTAAAATAAATGTAGTTTCAGATTTTGTGCTTCAAAAATTTGATATTGAAAAAACTAGAACAGCTCTTTTACATAAAATAGCAGAAGATAAAAGGAAAGCAACAAATGCTAAGGTAATAAAACTTGTAAAGTATGCTGCCGCTGCTGTATTTGCAGGAACTTTAATTACAGGGGTGTTTTTTAAAGCATCACTTTTTAATACTATCACTAATAATACACAAGTTGTAAAAACAGAAATAAAAGGAGGTTTAAGTAAACCAACACTTTCTTTAGAAGACGGTTCTGTTGTTATTTTAGAAAACGGTAAACAAGTTAATGTTGGTAATGCTACAACTAATGGTAAAGAGTTAACCTATTTACCAAGTAATGAGCAAAATAAGGAAGTTATTTATAATTCTTTAACTGTACCAAGAGGAGGAGAATTTGCTTTAGAACTAGCAGATGGTACAAAGGTTTGGTTAAATTCTGAGTCTAAGTTAAAATATCCTGTTCATTTTAAAAAAGGAAGAACTAGATCTGTAGAATTAGTATACGGAGAAGCTTATTTTGATGTAACCTCTAGTGAAGATAATAACGGAGATGGTTTTAATGTAATAACAAATCAACAAAATATTGCTGTTTTAGGAACCGAGTTTAATATTAAAGCTTATAAGGATGAAAACTTTATCTATTCTACTCTGGTAGATGGGCATATTGTATTAGAAAATAAATCTTTTAAAGCAGATATGTTGCCAGGACAACAAGCAGTGATAGCAAATGGCATTTCTGAAAAAGTTGAGGTATACAATGTAAATGTAGAAAACGAAATTGCTTGGCGAAAAGGTAATTTTAACTTTAAGAACAAGTCTTTAAAAGAAATAATGAAAGTACTATCTAGATGGTATGATGTAGATTTTGTTATTGAAAATAAAGAATTAGAGAATATCAATTTTAAAGGAGTACTAGGTAAAAATCAAGATATAGAAACAATTTTACAAATAATTAAAAACACAAGTAATATAAATGCCTATGAAATAGAAAATAGAATAGTTTATATAAAATAAAGGGAACAAAGTTTATGCCGTCCAAAGAATAACACTTTATCCCCCATTTTTATTTGAATCTCGATTAATTAAGTAACTAACCAAAAAAACACTCAAATTTATGAAAATTAAATTAATGAATGTTCTCTTCTGCTATAGAAGAAAACTAATGATGACGATTATGAAAGCTTTTATCTTTTTATGGTGTACCGCAATTTTTAGTTTTACCACTACAAATTCGTTTTCACAAAATGCTAAAATAAGTATCAAAGCAGATGCTATTGTAAGCGTAGATATGGTTTTTGATATTATTATGGAACAAACCGACTATAAATTTATTTATAGTGAAGGTTTTTTTGATGCGTACCCTAAAATAGCATTACATAAAGGGATTATAAAAGCAAATGATCTGTTAGATAAAACTTTAAAAGGTAGTGATGTATCATATGAGTTTTTGCAAAACAAAACAATTGCAATTGTAAAAAAAACTAATAAAAAGGTTTTTTACCAAACTCAAATAACAGGTAAAGTTGTAGATGAGTTTGGGAACCCTTTATTAGGTATGAACGTTTTTGTTACAACCCGTAAGTGGGATGGTTCAGAAAAAAATAAAGATTTTTTAACTAGAGGTACTACTACAGATTTTGATGGTAATTTTAAAATTATGGGAGATGTAGGCAATTACCTTGCTATTACCGGAATTGGTTACGAAAGGTTTGTTTCTCAAATAGTTAAGAATAAAACAAGTTACAAAGTCACTTTAAAAGAAAGAATAAGTGAGTTAGAAGAAGTTGTTCTTGTTTCTACAGGGTATCAAAAAATAACAAAAGAGAGGTCTACAGGAGCTTATGCATCTGTAAAAAAGAGCCAGTTAGAAAAACCAGCCTCTAACATATCAGAAAGGCTAAACGGAGTGCTATCAGGTGTTCAATCAGTTGTAGATGCAGATGGTAATTCTAGTATTCAAATTAGAGGTCTTACAACATTAGGTGCAGATAAAGAACCTTTAATAGTGTTAAATGGTTTTCCTGTAGAAGGTGGTTTTAGTAGTATTAACCCAAATGATGTAGAAAGTGTTACTGTTTTAAAAGATGCAGCTGCATCTTCTATTTGGGGGGCAAAAGCATCTAACGGGGTTATTGTTATTACAACAAAAAATAATACATCTACAGAACTTAAAGTATCTGCGTCTTCGTTTGTTAGAATTTCACCAAAGTTAGATGTTAATTACTCTTTAAACAGAGCTACTAGTAAGGATCAAATAGCATATTTAAAATTAGCTTTTGACGGTAGTAATTTTGGTAGGGGCTTTAATCCAATTACGCCTAATAGTTTACTTGCATTTGGTGCATCAAGATCAGCAGTGTATACCGCTTTTTATGATGCTCAATACGGAGGTATTACAAAAGATCAAAGAGATGCTTTACTGTCTAAGTATGCTAACTTAGATAATACAAAGCAAATAGAAGATAATTTGTTGCAAAATCCTATGATTCAGCAGCATAATATTAATATATCTGGCGGAAACTCTAAAATGAGTAATAATTTATCTTTATTGTATGAAGATAGTAGAGATTTTTTTCAAGGCAATAACGTAAACAAGTATTTGATTAATTTTCGTAATACAACAAAACTTACCAATAAGCTTCAGTTAGATTTTTCTGCGATGCTACAATACAACGAGGAAAAAAATAACGGAGCTAGTTTAACTGAGTTGAGCGCGTTATCTAGATCAGATATGTTAAAGAATGAAGACGGTAGTTTGGTAGATATGTCTTATTTGTACAATAATATTTTTGCTCAAAATATGTTTCGTCCAGATTTAAACTTATTTCCTTACGGAGGAGATTTGTCTTATAATCCAATTACAGATGCTAATAATAGAGACTTAACAACAAAAAGATTAAATACGCGTGTTCAAGCAGCATTAAGATATGATATTACAAAAAACTTAAATGTAACATCTAGTATACAATATGAAGTTTTTGATACTAAAGGAAGAAATTTCTATAACGAAAACAATTACAGGGTAAGAGAAGCTATAATTTTAAGCTCAATCCCTAACGCTTCTGGTTTTGGAGTTCCAAACCAGGTGATACCATCTGGAAGTATATTACAAACAAATAATCAGAGGGTTAATGCTTATACTTTTAGAAATCAGTTAAACTTTAATCGCACATTTGCAGACAAGCATGCAGTCACTTTTTTAGCGGGTTTTCAAGCAGAAGAAAGAGTAGCTAAATCTACTGTAGACCCAACAAAATTTGGATTTAATGAAAAAACATTACAAACAATAGGTGGGGTACCAGATAATATAACTTTTGGACAAAGTTATGCGGGCTATGCTTTTGGTAGACCGGTTTTAAATTATTTAATAAATTCTCCTTTTATTCCGTTTTCCTATACCAATCAAACTGTTTTAACAGAGAATATAGATAGGTTTGTTGGTGTATATTCAAACATTGGGTATACTTATGATAATAAATATACAGCAACAGGTAGTTATAGAACAGATTCGTCAAACTTAATTGCAGATGACACATCTATAAGGTCAAATCCTTTTTGGTCTGTTGGTTTATCATGGAATATGCATAATGAATCTTTTTTAAACAACGTAGATTGGTTAAATAGTTTAAGTTTAAGGTCTACTTATGGTGTAGGTGGTAATGTAGATAGCAGTACATCTGCTATTCCTTTATTAAGTCTTAACCCAGTACCAGATGCTGTAACAGGTGAAGCTTTATCTTCGGTTTCTAATGTTGGTAACCCTTTATTAAGGTGGGAGAAAACTAAATCATTAAATGTAGGTGTAGATTTTGCTATTTTTAATAATAAATTAAACGGTTCTGTTAATTACTATAATAAACAGAGTAGTGATTTAATTGTTTTACAATCTATACCAAATGTTAATGGTAATACCACAGCACAGATTAATAATGGTGCTATGGAAAATAAAGGGTTCGAGATAGATTTAGGAACTTCTGTAAAAATAAAAGGAAACGATATTGTATGGAATGGTTCTGTTAATTATTCTCATAACGATAATAAGATAAAGAGTTTTTTTAAGACAAATTATGATTCTAGAGAATTAACTTCTGTTGCTGTTAATTCTCCTTCATTTGCTTACACGGAGGGTTATAATGCTAATACGTTATGGTCTTATCAATATGCAGGAGTAAATAATGTTTCAGGAGTTGACGCACCATCATTTTATGGTCTAAATGGAGAATTAGTTTCTTTTTTAGGTAGTGCTACAGGAAATGGTGTAGACTTTTTGTTGCCATCTGGTACTAGTGTTAGTCCTACATTTGTTGGTACTAGTCATTCTTTTAAAGTTTATGACTTTAATTTATCTTTTATCCTTCAAGGTAAATTTGGACATAAATTTAGACGCCCGTCATTTGATTACCAGTCACAAACCAATAGGCCAATAAACAGTTATGTTTCTGAGGCTTTAAATGCAGGGGATGACTCAGCTACTCCTCCAATTATAACAGATAATTTTCTTTATTTTAGGTATGGGACTTATGCACCGTATATAGATAGTTACATTGAGGATGCTTCACATATTAGATTGCAAGAAGTTAATGTTACTTACAGCCTGCCTTCAACTGTAGTTGATAAACTAGGTGTTAATTCCTTACAGTTTTACTTGCAAGGAAATAACTTGGGTACAATTTTATTTAATGATTTTGGTGAAGATCCAGAATATCCAAGAGGTAGTATACAGCTACAACCTAGCTATACATTTGGTATTAACTTAACTTTTTAAAACTAACTTAAGATGAAAACATATAAATTATTAACCTTACTAATGTTTGTAAGTACTCTATATGTAGGGTGCAGTGATGATTATTTAGACGAGGCTCCCTCGAAATCTCAGGGAGTAGTACCTACTACAATAGAGGATATTGCAGGCTTATTAAATGACCTTAGAGTGTTTAGTCAAGAAAATTCTTCTGAGTTAATTTATTCTACAGATGACTTTGGTATTAATATAGATTATTTTAATGCAGATGTTAATGAGTTTACGGCACCGGTAGCACATGAGTATACTTGGAATACAGAGTTTCCAGCATTAGACGCAAGAGGTACTCGTGTATGGAATGGTGAATGGAAAAAAATATTTAATGCTAATTTAGTTTTGTTAGCATTAAATGATGTAGAAGGTACTGTTCAAGAAAAAGCTAATTTAAAAGCAGAAGCTCACTTTATAAGAGCATATAGCTATTTTTTATTAGCAAATACTTATTGTTTGTCTCTAAAGGGGAATGAGCAAGAAATGGGCTTGCCAATTAAGAGAAGCACTAGTTATGAAGAGACTTTAGAAAGAGCTAGTTTACAAGATACTTATGATTTTATAACAGAGGATTTAGAAGAGGCTCTTAAAATTAATCGTCAGTTAGAAAAATTTAATGGTTTAGATCGTATCTGGAGAGCAAGTACAGTGGCTGTTAATGGTTTTGCAGCTAGGTATTATTTAGCATTGCATGATTACGAGAAAGCTCAAAAATATGCACAGGATGCTCTTAATGAAAAAAGTACATTAATTAATTTTAATACAGATATTGTAGAGACTTCGATTATAGTAAATATTGAGAGTGATGGAGATCCTAGTACATCTGAAACAGCCGAAATTTACAATGGAGATTATATTGTTAATACATCAGTAATTAATGATATCTTTTATTGGACTGAAGCGTATTATAATAGAGAAATGTCTAGCCCTATTGGTCAACTTTGGCCTTCAGAAGATTTGTTAAGTACGTACAATGCTAGTTATGATTTAAGGTACAAACATTTTGTTGTTGAAAATTTATCTTATTTGAGAGGGAGTGATGGTATAGGTTTACCATTGTATAGCCAGTCTGGTTATCAAACAGTTTTTAATCATTTAATATCAGGGCCTACAGCGGCAGAGATGCTTTTAATTAAAGCAGAATGCCAAATAAGACAAGGCTCTTGGGCAGATGGGTTGCAAACAGCAAACGTTTTACGTGCTAATAGAATGGATGTAAACGCACCAGCAGATGTTATTAACTTGTCAGGAACATCACAGTCAGATGCATTAGTTAAAGTATTGGAAGAACGTAGAAGAGAGCTACCTTTTGTTTTAAGATGGTACGATTTAAAACGTTATAATTCTAATGAAGACCCATCTGATGATGTAGATAATATTACTAGAAATTTTTATCCTTATTCCCAAGTAACTATAGATCATAATTCATCCTTACAAACTTATACTTTACCTAAAGGGTCAAGAAGATATGCACACCCAATACCAAATCAAGAAATTATTACTTCAGGAGGTGTTATTAAACAAAATGAATATTAATAAATTATAAAATTAGAATTACTAAGAGTTATATAATTCTTAGTAATTCTTTTAATAGGCACATTGTTGCTTTCTCTTCTGTATTAAAATAATTTATTATTAAAGTTGGCATCTGTTTTAAGGGAGTTCATATAAAACAAACCTTCTGTTTCAGTCAAAAAAATAGATAATAGATAAAATCATTATCGTATAAAAATTAAATGATCAAAAAAATGAAAATCATAAAAACAATATATATAACAATTGCTATTGTAGCTCTTGCTTTTACCTCTTGTAAAAACAAAGAAAAGAATCAACTAAAAGAAGATGGTTATGTTATTACAGGAACGGTAAATGGGTTAGATAATTCTTATGCTAAAATTACAGATTACCAAATTTTTAATCAAAATAAAATCAATGTCATAGACAGTGTAGCTGTTGTAGACGGTAAATTTAAATTTGAAGGTAAGATAGCTAATCCTGATATGGTTACATTAGTATTAGGAGAGTATAAGTCAAATTTTTATTTAGAGAATAGTGTTATAGAGATTACAACAGATGTAGAGACTTTAAAAGACAGGGAGAATATGTTTGCCTTGGACGTAAAAGGATCTAAGGGACAAGATAAGTATAAAGAAATTGAAGAAAAAGCATCAGCAATTTTTAAAGATCCAAAATATGATGTTTTTACAGAGGTTAGGCAAATGTATGCTAAAGCTAAAAAAGAGGGTAATGAAGAATTATTAAATGAAGCTGTAAAAAAACAGGAGAGTTTACAAAGCTTAGCAGAAGAAAGAAGAGCAAGATATAAGAATATTAAATATGATTTTGTAAAAGCAAATCCAAGTTCAGCAATTGCACCTTATGTTCTTGGAGTGCAGTATACAGAAGGCAGAATGTCTAGAAAAGAATTAAAAGAATATTATGAAATTTTTACCGGAGATGCACGTGAAGCAACCTTTTTTAAAACATTTATAACAAAAATATATAAAGATAATTTTGAGAATCTAGGAATAGGTAATACTGCGCCAGATTTTACTTTGCAAACAGTACAGGGTGAAGAATTAACTTTATCAAACGTAAAAGGTAAGTACATTTTAGTAGATTTTTGGGCTAGTTGGTGCGTGCCATGCAGAGCATCTTTTCCTCATTTAAAAGAACTAAGAAAACAGTATAAAGAAAAAGGATTTACAATTGTTGGTGTAGGTACAGCAGATGAAAAAGAAAAATGGAAGAAAGCAATTGAAGAAGATAAAACGCCTTGGAATCATGTTTATGATGTAAGTGAAAACCATGCTTACGGTCCAGTAGCGCAATCTTATGGTGTTCCTCATTTACCTACAACACTATTAATAGATAGTGATAGAACAATTGTATTAAGAAACCCATCTAAAGAAGAGTTAGATGCTAAACTAAAAGAGCTTTTTAAGTAATAAAATAATTATAATATGAAATTGATAAAGAACATTGTTTTATCCTTTACAGCTAGTTTAGCTTTATTAGGTAGTGTTAATGCCCAAGATACAAAAGATACTTTTACACTTAAAGGAGAAATAAAAGGGTTAAAAGGTAACTTGTATTTTAGACATCCAGATAAAAAGTATACAAGAGAAACTTTACCAGACTCTATAATTGTAACAGACGGAAAATTTAGTTTTTCTAGTACTATTTCAAATATATCTCAGATACGGGTATACCCTGGTTTTAATGGTCCTGATGGGGAACTTTTTAAAAAACCAAAAGGAGGTAGGGGAATGTTTCCTGTAAAAAGCGCTTATCTAAATTTTTACGCTTTTCCTGGAGCAAATGTTACAGTAAAAGGAGAGGCAACAGATTTTATGAATGCTTACCCAAGCGGCGATAAATTTAACAACAGTTTAGCTAAAGCAAATAAGTTAATGTACCCAATGTATAACCAAATGGGAAACTTAGCGGTAAAAAATACTTATGAGACAGATTCTGTGCAAATAAAAGCAAACAATAAACAAGCAGAAGCAATTTATGCCAAATCTATTAAAGCTTTAACAAATCATATTAAAAGTAATCCAAATTCTGTAGCCTCAGCTTGGTATTTAAATGATTTAATTCTGCGTACACAAGTTACTAATGAAGAGGCAGAGGAGTTATTTGCTTCTTTATCTAGAGACTTGGCGGAGTATCCAGATTATAAAGCTGTAGAATTACGTATAAACGGTATAAAAGCTACTGCAGATGGCTCACCAGTACCATCTATAAAAACAATAGCAACCCTAGAGGGTAAAGAGTTTAATATTAACTCATTAAAAGGGAAGTATATATTAATAGATTTCTGGGGGTTATGGTGTGGACCTTGTGTAGCAGAAATGCCACAGGTAAAAGAGTTTCAGGAAAAACATAAAGATAATTTAGTTGTATTAGGAATTAACTCTGGTGATACAAAAGAAAAAATTGCAGCTTTTGTAACCAAGAATGGGTATGGTTGGCAGCAGTTATTAAGTGATAAAGCTAACACAACAGACAATTTTGTAAATAGGTTTAATGTACAAGGTTTTCCAACTAAGTTTATTATAGACAAACGAGGTAACATTGTTAAACGCTTTGTTGGCGGTGGAGAAGAAGCATTTGAAATGTTAGAAGAGTTATTAAAATAAAATATGATAATATGAGGTCAATATTAAAAGTATTAGTAGTATTTATAAGTGTAACTACCGCTTTTTATTCTTGTAAAGAAAAGCAAAAAGAACAACCAAAATTTGAAGGTTACACTATAAACGGAATAATAAAGGGAGCAAATAATACTTATGCAAAGCTATTAAGTAGTAGCTCTTTAAACTTTAATGAAGCTGTAGTTTTAGATAGTACAATAATTAAAGATGGTAAGTTTCAGTTTTCTGGTAAAGTAGAGTTTCCGGATCAAGTCACCCTTATGGTAGATAAATATGTTAGTTCTTTTTTCATAGAAAACAGTGATATAACTGTAAGTGGAGACGTATCTAATATAACAGGGAGAGATATTAGATTTACATTAGATGTTAAAGGTTCTAAGTCTAATGATGAGTATGAGAAAATAAAGAAATCACAAGAAAGTTTATTTAATAACGAAAAATATAAGCCATTAGAAAAAATTAGAGAATTATACGCAAAAGCCAAAGAAACTAAAAGTAAAGAAGATCTTAATAAAGCAATGGCATTACAGGAAGAACTTAGACCTTTAATGTTACAAAGAAATGATGAACGTGTTGCTTTAAAATACAATTACGTTAGAGAAAACCCTAGCTCTACTTTAGCTCCATATGTTTTGGGAGTACAGTATACAGAAGGTAGAATGACGAGAGACGAGTTAAAAGAATTTTACAACATTTTTAAAGGTGACGCTCGTAAAACGGCTTTTTTTAAAGGTTTTATTACAAAAATATATAAAGATAATTTTGAAAATATTGGTGTAGGTAATACAGCTCCAGACTTTACTTTAAATACCAATAAAGGAGAAGAGTTAACCCTATCTAAGGTAGAGGGCAAATATATTTTAGTAGATTTTTGGGCTAGTTGGTGCGTGCCATGCAGAGCATCATTTCCTCATTTAAAAGAACTAAGAAAACAATATAAAGAAAAAGGCTTTACAATTGTTGGTGTTGGTACAGCAGATGAAAAAGAAAAATGGGAGAAAGCAATAATAGAAGATCAAACACCTTGGAGTCACGTTTATGACCCTAGTGAAAATCATGCGTACGGAGCAGTAGCAAAATCTTATGGGGTACCACATTTGCCAACCACCTTATTAATAGATAGCAACAGAAAAATTATTTTAAGAAACCCAACTAAGGAAGAGTTAGACAATAAATTAAAAGAGTTAATGAAAATTATTATAAAGAAAACTTAGACTATTTTTATCCTGAAAAGTATGGTTGGTATAAAATGATTTTAGACGAAGATGCTAAGTCTCTTGGTATAGCAAATAATGATATTAAATTGTTAGAGAAGGCTGTATCTATGTTAAAAACGGGAAGAGATAAAGAAATGGCGTACCGCTTGTTATTAAAATATACTAAGCAAACCTTTAAAACAGATGAGGAATGGGTAAATTGGTTTAAGAAGAACCATAAAAATCTTTACTTCTCTGAAGGAGATGGTTATAAGTTTATAATTATCTAAAATATGAAAGCCACCATTACGGTGGCTTTTTTATTATAAAATTTTATTTTATTAGAACTTTATGTTTTGTAAGTAAAGCTTAACTTCAATTTTTTTAGCACAAAACCAGTCATTTTTTGCTGCTTGGGGCTTAATTATAACGTCAGAATTTCCATCTTTACGTCTAATATTATCACCAAATATTTTATCTACTCAAGCAATATTTTGTAAAATACAAAGCCTGTTACTAAGAAACACTTATACTCTCTACAGTTAATTTATTTAGCTTTACTATTGTAATACCATAGATTTACTATAAAGTTTAAAGACATACCAATTAATAATAAAGGTATAAAATAGGTTTTACTATATACTAACTCTATAAAAACATCTGATGCTGTCCAAGTAGTGCCAAATTCTATTTTATTGCTATCTGCAATGTCAAAAAACGCATATGATATTAATAATAGTGGACTTACTATAAAAATGAAATTTCTAAAAATTTTATTTTTCATTTTAGGAATAAGCCACATACATAAGCTAATGTAAAATAGACATATAAAAAGAGGAAAAACAAGCTCGTTGTTATATGGGTTGTAATAATCCATATCATTTAAAAATAATCTTTGAAAAATAAGAATTGTTGCCCAAATTGAAAGTAGCGCAGCAAAGACATATATTATTTTTGAAATTGGTTTTTTCTTGCTCATTTGTATTTTATAGTTACTTTACATACTTACAAAACTAGCAAAACAGAATTGGTTTTGCAGTATTACTTTTGTAACTTATAGAAAAAGAAAAAAGATGAAGAAAAGTTTACAAATAGCTAACGGTATTGCATTTATTTCTACGTTAATAGTAAATTACTTGTCTAATACAGGTAAAATGAATGGTACAACAATAGGAGAGGTGTCTGGAGGTTTAAAAACCTTATTTACACCTGCTGGTTATGCGTTTTCTATATGGGGGGTTATTTATCTTTTGTTGTTTGTTTTTATACTATATCAAGGCAGGAGCCTAGTTGTAAGGGTTAGAGATAATGACTTTGTATTAAAAATAGGATGGTGGTTTGTAATTTCTTGTTTAGCCAATTGTTTTTGGATTGTTAGTTGGATATATGGTTATACGGCATTGTCTTGTGTATTTATTTTTATATTACTTTTTTCAATTTTAAAAATCATATTAAATAATAAAATGGAGTTGTGGGATGCGCCAATAACTGTAATTGCATTTTTATGGTGGCCTTTTGTATTGTATGCTGGCTGGGTAACTGTTGCTAGTATTGCAAATGTATCTGCATACTTAGTAAAAACTAATTGGGGTGGTTTTGGTATAGCACCCTTTGTATGGACTATTATAATGATTGTAATAGCAGTAATAATTAACTTAATTGTAACGTGGACACGTAATATGCGAGAGTTTGCCCTTGTTGGCGCTTGGGCTTTAATTGCAATTGCAATTGCTAATAAAGGAGTAGAGGAGCAGTTAGTTTATATTGCCTATGTTGCTGCAGGTATTTTAATAATAAGTAGTTTTATACATGCTTTTAAAAACCGTAAAACAGCACCTTTTATAAAATTAAGAGAATATCTAAAAAAATAATTTTTAACCTAAAAAGCCTTGCTAATATATATTAGTAAGGCTTCCTGTTTGGGGAACAGTAGTTTATTTTTATATCGTTAAAAAGATATTATGACTTAATTTATTTTCTTTAAAAAGAAATCAATATTTATGCCAGCCTACACTATTTAAGCGTATTTATCTTTTTATTAGTTTTTAAAGTGAAGTGCAAGTTACGCTTCAATTTTAAGAAACACTTTCTTATTTGAATCAATTAAGTTTGATAATGTAATGAGTGTCTAACTAATTTAAAATTAGTTGTTTAAGTATTTGTTTTGTGGTTTGTGTAGATGAGTGTTTAAAATTGATACAGCTTTTGTATAAAATTGATACATACATTTATCGTTTCAATTATTAATTAATTAAAGTCCAAGTCCTGTTAAACCTAAATTATTAAATAATTAAGTGTCTCTGTATTGTTTTGGAGATGTATCAAATTTACTTTTAAAGCTTGTAGAAAAGTAATTAGGAGAAGAGAAGCCAGTTGCATAGGCAATTTCCGAAATAGATAAAGAAGACTCTTTAAGTAGTTTTTTTGCTTTGTCTAGTCTTGTATTTAAAATATAGTCACTAACATTTACACCTAATATAGCCTTTAGTTTTCTGTAAAGCTGAACCCTTGATATGTTTAAATTTTCTGCCATTATCTCTACAGAAAAATTAGAGTTGTCTATATTATCCTCTATTAAATTATTAATTTGTATTATAAAATCTTGTTCTGTAGAGCCAAAGTTTTCTTGAGAGTTAATTTTATGAATATTATTAATAAAGTAATATCTTAATTTTTCTCTATTATATATTGTTGTCTTTATAGATTGAGATAAAACTGAGAAACTAAATGGTTTAGTAAGGTACAAATCTGCACCAGATTCTAGTCCTTTTATATAAGAATCTCTAGATTCTAATGCGGTTAGTATTATTGTAGGTATGTGAGAGGTACGTAAATCATTTTTTAAAACTTCACAAATAGTAAACCCATCTTTATCTGGCAAATTAACATCACAAATAATTATATCTGGTATAATATCTAAAGCTTTTTCAATTGCATCTATTCCGTTAGATAAATGAACTTCATAGTTTAGAGATAGTTTACTTTTTAAAAACTTTATTAAATCTAGATTATCTTCAATAATTAAAATAACGTAATTATCTTGGCTATCTGCTATTGAAGATTCATTAAAAACATTGTCTTCATCTTCATTAAAAAAGTTGATAACAGAAGTTTCTAAAACATCAGTTTCACAAATTATTTCATCTTCGCTTAGGTGGCTGCTACCTTTGTGTAATTTTATAGTAAATTCTGTTCCTAGTTTACTGCTAACAGCTATGGAGCCTTTATGTAGTTCTATAAATTCTTTAGATAGTAGTAAGCCAATTCCAGAACTAGATTTGTTGTTGTTTGTACCTCTAAAAAAAGCTTTAAATACTTTATCTAAATCATCACGTGGTATTCCTATACCTGTATCTTTAAAGTATATGTTTATAAAATCTTTATTCTTATGATCTTCAATTTTTATAGTAATTTCTCCATTTTCTGGTGTAAATTTAAAAGCGTTAGAGAGCAAGTTAAAGTAAACCTTATCTATTAAATTTTTGTCAATATAAATTTCTAAATCTTTATTGTTTGTTTCTAGTGTAAACTTGATGTCTTTTTTTTGAGCTTCATATTTAAAGTCCTCATAAATTGTTTCAGAGAACTCTAATAAATTAACTTTAGAAGCTTTTAATTTAAACTGATGTTCTTCTGCTTTTCTAAAATCTAATAGTTGGTTAATTAATCGTAACAAACGTTTAGAATTGTTAAAAATTAACCTTATATCTTTTGTTAAATTATTATCTCGTATGGTTTTATTGTCAGATAAAGATTCTATAGAAGAAAGTATAAGTGTAATAGGGGTTTTAAATTCATGAGATAAGCCTGTAAAAAAGTTAACTTTAGCCTCATTACTTAACTCAGCTTCTGTTGCTATTTTTTTAATTTTATTTCGTTGTTTTTTTATTTCAATATTACTTGCTTCTAACTCTTGCTTTTTCTTTTTAATATTATAACCACTATAGATACTAAATATACCAAGAACAATGCTTAAAATAAACAAGCCAAATACTATTTTTAAAACGTTACTTTGGTTTGTATAGGTTTCTTCTTGTAATTTAATTTTTTCTTGTTGTTTTAAAATGTCTTTTTGATGTTGAATGATTTTATCGAACTGATTACTCATAATATCAGCATTTCTACTATCTATAACTATAGTTTCTAATATGTTTTTTTTAGCTACTTTTTCTCCGTTAATAATTTTAATTGCAGTTTTTATAGCTTCATCACCACCAGTAGGATAATATATAGTAGCCTTTAATATTTTATCTTTTACAAGCTGTATACCTCCGTTTGCGCCAGTTAATCCATCAACACCTATTACATCTATTTTTTTATCTAGTTTTTTATCTGCCAGTATTTCCCAAGCACCTAGAGCCATACGGTCGTTGTGACAAAAAATATAATCAATGTCTTTGTTCTTATCTAAATAAGTATTTAATGGCTCTTTTATAGAGTTGGCCTCCCAGTTACCTTCTATAGTATGTGTAATACTTAAATTGGTTATTGCACTTATAACATATTTAAAACCTAAATGACGTTCTTTAGCAGGTGAAGATCCTTTTAGTCCTGTTATTTCTAATATTTTTTTATCATCATTCTTATTTAAAGACGCTATGTAGTTAGCTGCGTTTTTACCAATTTGTATGTTATCTCCACCAATATATGAGGTGTAATTTTGACCATCAATTTTTCTATCTACAATTAATACAGGTATGCCTTGTTCTATTGCTTTATTAACAAATGGTGTAATTGGTTTAGATTTTATAGGAGATATAATTAAAACGTCTACTTTTTCTTTAATAAACTGCTTAATATCTTCAATCTGTTTTTCTACATTATCTTTTCCGTCAAGTATTTTTAAATCTATATCAGAATTAAAATCACTCTGTATTTGCATAGATTCATTCATAGATTTTCTCCACTGATCATTTACTCCAGTTTGTGAAAATCCAATAGTTAATTTTTTAGCATCCTCTTTGCTGTTATTACATCCGTAGCATATTATTAAAGCAAAAATAACAGCAAGCTTACTAAAATTAAAACGTAGCATTTTATGTGTTTTATAATTAACTAATAGATATATATTTTCTTTAGTTAATCAAGCCTAATAAAACATAATTAAAGTAAGAAAATAAAAAGCTAAAAGAAAGTATTTTAAATGACTAACTAAGTACTTTTATGTTTTAAATTTAAACAAATATTAATAATTTTTACTAAAAAAATGATTATTAACTATTTATGTCTTTTTCTTTTGAAAAAACAGTGCGATGTAACCTTAAAATGTATAGAAGAATTTTTTAATATAAAACAAAAAAGCCTTCAGTAAAACTGAAGGCTTTTTGTGATCGCGAAAGGATTCGAACCTTTGACCGTCTGCTTAGAAGGCAGATGCTCTATCCAGCTGAGCTACGCGACCATTTAAATAACAAATGGTTTGTTATTCGGGGTGCAAATATACAATAACCTATGTTTAATATGCAAGTAAAATTTATATTTATTTTCACTTTTTTTATTTTTATTATTTTGAAGCAAATCTTGAACTTTTTTAAAGAATAAAAATTAATATATAGATACTATAGTTATATATATAAGATGCTCAAATAAGAGACATTTTTAAGTAATAGCTTCAAATTTAAAATAAAGTGAAAAAAAGTTTTGCTACAAATGTTCTTATAATGAAGCGGTTAGAAAAAAGAATCAAAAAAAAGTCAAAAAAAGTTTAAAATAGCTTGGTAGCTACCCTTAATCGTTATATATTTGCACTCGCAATTGAAAACTGCGCAAGTTCATTAAAGAGTATTGGAGAGGTGCCTGAGTGGCCGAAAGGAACGGTTTGCTAAATCGTCGTAGGTGGAAACACTTACCCAGGGTTCGAATCCCTGTCTCTCCGCAATAGCTGTCAAAGCAAATTGCGAGGACAGAAAATTTCTCTAAATTGAAATTATTGATAACCTATCGGGGTGTAGCGTAGCCCGGTTATCGCGCCGCGTTTGGGACGCGGAGGTCGCAGGTTCGAATCCTGCCACCCCGACAATTGAGTAGAAAGACTCAAAATAATTAAGCCAGTAATTTTTTACTGGCTTTTTTTATGCCTAATTTTTACCTATTTAGTATTTTTCAACTATTTAACTTAATGTTTAGGCGTATTTGTATGTTGTGTAATTAAATTTTTAATAATTGAAGCAACAATTATTATTTTAAAAATAAAAAATACCTTTTATATTATTGATAATACATTTTTATCCACTTATTAGTAATTATTACTTAAAAAAATGTGCTCGAACACAAAATTAATCCTTTTTCTTTTTCTTTCTTTTAAAATTTAAATAGATTAGCAATAATGTTGCGTTTTTAGTATAAAATAGTGACAATAAACCATACTGTATGAAGAGTTATAATGTTAAGTTTATTAAAGAAGATAGCCTTGTTATTAATGGTAAGGGAGACCATATATTATGGGGTAAAGCAGAGGTTCTTTCAGATTTTGTTTCTGCTTGGGACAGAAGGCCAAATTCTAGAATAGAATTTAGGTCTCTTTGGGATTCAAAAAAGTTATTCTTCTACTTTAAGGTTTATGATTCTCAAGTTTTAATAAATAAAGAAGATGATAGTGTGCAAAGTATAGGTAATTCTGATAGGGTAGAGCTGTTTTTTAAAATGAACGATTCTCTTAATCCGTATTACTGTATAGAGATTGATCCTACGTCAAGAATTTTAGACTTTAGAGCTAATGCAAAAAGGAAGTTTGAATTTGATTGGAATTGGCCTAAGAATGAATTGGTTGTAAAGTCTAACATTAAATGCAATTATTTTACGGTAGAAGGTTCTATTACTATAAATTCTTTAGAAGAGTTGGGTTTAATTAAAAATTATAAAATTGAAACTGGAATTTTTAGAGCAAAATATAGTAAAACAGAAAATTGTAATTATGAGTCAACTTGGATTTCTTGGGTAAATCCTAATACCCAATATCCAAATTTTCATACATCATCATCTTTTGGTGTACTAAATTTACTAGACCAATAATGTGTTTAGTTAAGGTAATCTTTTACATTTTCACCATTAATAATATATAAAGGCAATAAAACTTCTTCAGTAATTTTTTTATCAAAAATTAAATGCTCTACTAACAGTGTAACCCCAATGTTAGCTTGTTTTTTTGGATTTTGATGTATTAAAAACTTTATTGTTTTATCTTGTAAATAGCTAATGTTTTGTTCAAGTAAATCATAGCCTACAAAAGCAACATCTGTATTTTTATTTTTTGATATTATTTCGGCAATTTGATAGGATTTAGAGGTAGTAACAAAAACTCCTTTTAAATCAGGACTGTTTTTTAAGAAATCACTAAAACTATCATCTACATTGTCAGACTTTAACTTTAATGTTTTTATATCAAAGTTTTGATTTTTAGATTCTGAAAAATAATTTCTAAAACCTTTTTCTTTCTCTTGCATGTGTAGAGCGTTTTCATACTCTTCATCAATATGTACAATAGCAATTAAACCTTCACTTAAAAATAAGTCTATAAGGCTGGCAGCAACTCTTCCGCTTTGAAATAGATCTTGTCCAACAAAACTATTTATTATTCTAGATTTTATTTGATTGTTAAATGTCCCAGATAGTATACCTAAAGAATTATAATTGTCAATAATATCAAGAGATTCTTTATAAAAAAGAGGAACTAGTAAAACTGCATCAGGAGATGTCTCTAATAAAATATCGTTAGTTTTTATAAACGAAGTAATGCTGGTAGGGTTAAAGTAAAAAATTTCTATATCAACATTAAAAGAGCTAAACTCTGTTATTGCTTCATTAATACCTTCTACACACGGTAACCAATATGAGTCTAAATTTGGGTCTGGTAGTAAAATACAAATTTTATGTATTTTATTGTTTTTTAGGCTCCTAGCAATAATATTGGGCTTGTAATCAATTTCACTAAGAACTTTGTTAACACTTTCCAATGCTTTTTGGGAAACTTTTCCACGGTTATGTAATACTCTATCTACGGTTCCTTTAGATACACCGGCAAGTTTAGCAATGTCTTTAATAGTGTGTTTTCTCATAAAACAAAGATAAAAAACTTTTTAACTAATATCTAAAAATGTGCTCGAAAACATTTATTTAGTGTGCTCGAGCACATTTTTACCTGTTTTTCTTTTTTTTATCAAAATTCATTTATACATTAGCAGGGGAATGAGTATTTAGAATAATAATTTTAAGAATTAAATATGTGTAACACCAAGCCAACTTTAGTCATTTTAGCAGCAGGAATGGGAAGCCGTTATGGAGGGTTAAAACAGTTAGATAAGTTTACCCAAGATGGGGCAACTATAATGGATTTTTCAATTTATGATGCTATAGAAGCAGGGTTTGGAAAGTTTGTATTTATTATTAGAAAAAGCTTTGAGGATGAGTTTAAAAAGCTAATAGAAAATAAGCTTAGAGATAAAGTAGAGTTGGTTTATGTTTTTCAAGAAATAGATAGTGTTCCTGAGAAGTATATAAACCCTGAACGTAAAAAGCCTTGGGGAACTGGCCATGCTTTTTTGATGCTTAAAAATATTGTTAAAGAAAATTTTGCAATAATAAATGCAGATGATTTTTATGGTAAAAAAGCATTTGAGAAAATGGCTGATTGTTTAATTAATACAGATAGCGAGTCTTATAACTTTAATACAATGGCGTATTATTTAGAAAATACAGTGTCAGACTACGGTTATGTTTCTAGAGGAGAGTGTAAAATAAGTGAAAACGGTTGCCTAACTAGTGTAACAGAAAGAACTCATATAGAGAAAATTGACAATGAAATTTTTTATAAGAGTGATGATGAGCATATGGTTAGTATAAGTGGAAAAACAATTGTTTCTATGAACTTTTGGGGTTTTACTCCAAAATGTTTTGAGTTTGGAAGTGATCTCTTTATTAAATTTTTAGAAGAAAATAAAAATAATTTAAAGGCAGAATTTTATATACCAACAGTTGTAAACAATATTTTAAATTCTGAAAAAACAACTGTCAAAGTTTTAAAGTCAAATTCAAAATGGTTTGGAGTTACTTATAAGGAAGATAAAAAAATAGTTCAGCAAGAAATTCAAAAATTAATAAACGCTAATATTTATCCTTCTAAACTTTGGTAATATGATATTGAATAAATTAAATTCTATTTATGCATACTTTAATAATAATGATGAAATCATTTCATTTGATCAATTAGCTTCTGGTCATATTAATGATACATACTTTATAAAAACCAAACAAAATTCCTTTTTCATATTACAACAGATTAATAGTGGGGTGTTTAAAGATGTGCCAGGTTTAATAAATAACAAAGTGTTAATTAGTAATCATTTAAAAGATAAAAAAAAGCATTTATCTCCAATTGAATTAAAGCGTAGAGTACTGTCTTTTGTAAAAACACTAAATGGTGCTAATTACCATAAAGATACCGATGGTAATTACTGGAATTTGATGATTTATATAAAAGGCAGTATTACATATGAAACAGTGAGTTGTGAAACGGTTGCCTATGAAGGAGGTAAATTAATGGGAGATTTTTTAAACCTAACTAGTGATTTTAATCCTAGTAATTTAATAGATGTTATTCCTAATTTTCATGATATGTCTTTTAGGTTTAATCAGTTTAATGAAGCGTTAAGTAAAGCATCTGAAGATAGGTTGTCTAAAGCAAATAAATATATAAAGTTGGTTTCTGATTTAAAAGAAGAGATGCATATTATTGAGAATTTAAAAGCGTCTGGAGACATAAAATTAAGAGTAACTCATAACGATACTAAAATTTCTAACATACTGTTTGATTTAGATAAAAAAGGGCTTTGTGTAATAGATACAGATACTGTAATGCCAGGTATTGTGCATTATGATTTTGGTGATGCAATAAGAACCATTTGTAATACTGCAGCAGAAGACGAGAAAGACCTAAGTAAAGTAAAGTTTAATATTAGTTATTATGACGCTTACGTACAGGGTTTTTTAAAAGAAATGAAACCAGACCTTACTGCATTAGAAATAAAATACCTGCCATTAGGAGCTAAAACAATGATTTTTATAATGGGGCTTCGTTTTTTAACAGACTACTTAAATAACGATACCTACTATAAAACATCTTATATAGAACATAATTTAGATCGTTGTAAAAACCAGTTTAAATTAATAGAAAGTTTAACAGAGCAATTTAATAAAATGAAAATATAAAATATTTAAATCTAAGAATACTAATTATAAACACTAAAGTTAACAAAACAGACCTAACCTATCCTAACCCAAAATGATGTTTATAGCATCTGCTAGTAACCAAAGATAATTTTAGTAATGAAGTAAAAATTAATATAAAGACTAAAAGTAATGACGGTAAAAAAGAAACATAGTACAATAATGCCTGTAGCAATAATTGCAGGGTTATTTTTTATTTTTGGTTTTGTGACCTGGATAAATGGTGCGTTAATACCATTTATGAAAACTATAAATGAACTTACAGATGCACAATCCTATTTGGTGGCTACAGCGTCCTATATTTCATTTGTTATAATGGCACTACCTTCTTCTTATATTTTAGGAAAAATAGGATATAAAAAAGGGATGTCTTTAGGTTTATTTATTATGGCAGTAGGAGCTTTAATATTTATACCTGCTGCAGAAGCCAGAACTTATTGGTTTTTTTTATTAGGCATATTTATACAGGGTATGGGTATGACATTATTGCAAACAGCTGCAAACCCTTATATAACTATTCTAGGTCCTATTGAAAGCGGAGCAAAGCGTATAGCTATTATGGGAATTGCAAATAAAGTGGCAGGAGCTTTAGGTTCTTTAATTTTTGGAGCTATTTTACTATCTGGTATAGACGGAGTTAAGGAAAAGTTAGAATCTGTTTCTTTGGAAGAAAAAGAACGAACATTAGATATGATGGCAGATAGTGTATTTGCTCCATATCTTATAATGGCAACAGTGTTAGCTTTTTTGGGAGTTTTAATTAAGGAAGCACAATTACCCAATGTAGAGGTAAGTAAACCAGAAGTATCTAACCAAGGAGAGAAAGAAAAAACTAGCATATTTCAATTTCCTCATTTGTGGCTAGGTGTATTAGCCTTATTTGCATATGTAGGCGCAGAAGTTATAGCAGGAGATACTATTATAGCTTACGGAATTTCTTTAGGTTTTACAGGAGAAGAGGCTAAATTTTTTACAACCTATACATTACTGGCAATGGTGGCTACTTATACTTTAGGTATATTTTTAATTCCAAAATATATTAAGCAAAGAACAGCTTTAATTATCAGTGCTTTTTTAGGACTTATTTTTAGCATAGCTATTTTAAATACTACTGGGTTTACGTCTGTACTATTTGTAGCTGCCTTAGGTGTTGCAAATGCCTTAGTTTGGCCAGCTATTTGGCCCTTAACACTTAATGGTTTAGGAAAATTCACAAATAAAGGTTCTGCAATGTTAATTATGGCAATATCAGGAGGGGCAATAATACCTCCGTTGTATGGTAAAATTGTAGATGCAGATAAATACAAATTAATTACCGCCGGAATGCAGGAAGCTGAAGCTACTACCATAGCAGCTACAAGTAGTTACTGGATTTTGATCCCATGCTATATTTTAATTCTCTTTTTTGCTATTTGGGGACATAAAATTAAGAGTTGGAGAAAAGGTAAATAGTGATAAATGTTTAACCAATTACCTATTTATACAGTGTTTACTAATGTAGAGTATCAAATTAATACGGTTATAATTCTACGTATTAGTCAGCAATTATATTGTTATAAAAACAAACATAAAAAATTAAAAGAGCATGTTAAAAAGTAATATTGATAAGGCTACAGGTTTTGAAAAAAGATTTGAAAATATAAATACGGTTGTTTTTAAAAACTCTACAAACGCATCAAAATCCGTAGCAAATGAAATTGCAAATTTAATTAG
>NZ_JBDVAA010000088.1:0-69822 GCF_039943695.1 Cellulophaga sp.
TAAATTGTCGCATAACATTATCTAGCATCCCTTGCTTCAACTTTTTTTGTTGTTTTGCTATCATTATATTTAATTTAAAACTAATTCTTTTCTGGTTTCTTTTTTAGGACTAAAGTCTTGGCCTATTGTCTGTTGATACTCACTGCAGTTGTATACAGAACTTTTATTTTTTGTTAGTACACAAGGTATCTGGTGCTTACAAGTGCAACAGAGGCTCTTCTCTATTATTTTTACCATTGTTTTATTATTAACCATTAAAATGCTACTTGACTTTCACAAAAAAACCACACCACTTGAGTTAAACATTTAGAAAGCCAAGTAGACAAATCAATCAATCAACTATAAAAATCTAAAATCATTTTTATAATAACTTACTCGTGTGTGTATTGGCAAGCTGTGTGCCTAAAAAGATTAAATAATAAATATTTGTAGCAACTACCTGTAATTCAGTAATTTGGTTAATTGCAATTAATTTTGAAGAAAAGATGGGGTGAGGAGAATTGCCCCAGCTGGGGAAAAATACCCCAGTGTTTATTTTAATTTTTGACGTAAAGTTTTACGGTCTATTTGAAGAATTTCTGCTGCCTTTGTTTTATTATTGTTTGTGGCAGCCAATACTTTTAAAATGTATTCTTTTTCCATTTGCTGTAAGCTTGAAAAAGAGGCATCTGGAAATTCTATTTTGTATTTTAAATAATCTGGAAAATCTTTTATGTCAATTTTTCCATCGCTCATAATAACAGCGCGTTGTATTACATTTTCTAGCTCTCTAATATTGCCTTGCCAATGATACCTTTGTAACATTTTTAAAGCATCATCTGTAATTTGTAATAAACGGTCTTTGTATTCTACACCATATTTTCTTAAAAACTGTTCTACCAGTAGCGGAATATCAGATTTTCTTTCTCGTAATGGCGGCACGTTTATTTGCACTACAGTTAGCCTGTAATACAAATCTTCTCTAAAGCTTTTATTAGCAATATCTTCCTGTAAATTGTTGTTAGTTGCAGCAATAATACGCAAGTCTACTTTTTCTACTTTTTGCGAGCCTACTTTTGTAATTTCTTTTTCTTGTAATGCTCTTAGTAATTTGGCTTGTACAGCAGTAGAAGCGTTGCCAATTTCATCTAAAAACAACGTACCATTATTTGCTGCCTGAAAAAAACCATTTTTATTTTCGTTAGCTCCTGTAAAAGCACCTTTTGTATACCCAAAAAGTTCTGACTCTAATAGGTTTTCTGGTATGGCACCACAGTTAACAGCAATAAAAGGCTGTTTGGCAAACTTACCAGAAAAATGAATAGCTCTTGCCACAAGTTCTTTACCTGTGCCACTTTCACCCTCTATTAAAACAGTTGCCTTGTTATTTTTTACGCGCTCTATAATTTGAGTTACTTTTTCAAAAGCAGTAGACTGCCCAATCATTTGTCCGTAACCAGAAACAGCTGTTTGTTTTTTTTCCTTTGGTTTTTTAGTTTTTTTAGAACTTTCTAAAGACCTATTTACTGCCTGTTTTAATTCTTCTTTTGTAAAAGGTTTGGTAAGGTAATCTGTAGCGCCAGATTTTATAACACTCATAGCATCATCTACAGATGGGTAGCCAGTAATAACTAATTTAGGAATTTCTGGATAATGTTCTGCCGTGTATTTTAGTAACTGCAGACCATCAATCTCTGGCATTTGTATGTCTGTAATTAGCAAATCTATAGTAGAGTCGTGCAACACATACAATGCTTGTTTAACAGAAACAGCCTTGTAAACGTGGTAATTTAGAGACTGTAAATGACGTTGTAAAAGTTCAAGTATATGAATATCATCATCTACAATTAAAATATTTTCTTTTTCTAACCCCATTTTTTACAGTTTAGGAATTGTAACAGTAAATATAGTTCCCTTAGGTGTATTAGCACTATAGCTTAAGTTTCCTTTATGACTTTTAACAATGCCGTGCACTACGCTTAATCCTAAGCCAGACCCATCACCAACTGGTTTTGTAGTAAAAAACGGCTCAAAAATTTTGTTACCTAATTTAGAATCTATACCACTACCTTGGTCTTTAATATGTATTTCTACAGTAGCAGATTTGTCTTTTATTTCTAGGTCGATGACTCCCTTTTCCTTAGAAAAATAAATGGCATTTATTACCAAATTGAAAAGCACTTGCGTAAGTTGTATGCGATCTATTTTTAAAGCAATTTCAGGATTACTAGAGGTAAAGTTAAAAGCAATACTTTTTGTTTTTAGTATTGGTTTTAAAAGCTCAATAGCTTCTTTACAAATAGGAATAATATTAACCAAACTTTTTTGTTGTGGCATTTCGCAAGCAAAAAACATTAATTTTTTTACCACTTCTCTAGAGTAAATTGCACTATTTATTATTTTATCTACATCTTTGGTTGCTTGCGCATCTTCTTTGTTGCGGTCTTTTAAAAGCTCTGCAAAACCCAAAATATTGGCAAGTGGTGTATTTAGCTCATGAGCAATACCTGCTGTAATTTCACCAAGTATACGCAACCTATCAGACTGTTCTACTTGCCTTTTTATTAAAATTTCGTTCTCCTTAATTTCTTTACGTTCTAGTAAATTACCAACCTCTAAGCACACATTGTTTAGTAGTAGTTGTTCCTCTTCAAGAAAATCTAAAACACTGTATTTTTTAGACGGATAACCAACTTTTATAGTTCCAATTTCTTTGTTAAAAAGGGTAATTGCTGAGCTTAAAAAAACATAGTCTGTGTGTTCTTTTTTAGATATGATATGGTAGTCATTAGTTTTAAGAACAACGTACGTATCATCTATATACTGCCACGCATTTTTAAGACAAGATACAATGGCTTGTAAACCAACTTCAATCTCATTATAATCGCAATTAACTATAATAGAAGTAACGTCATACAAACAGGTGAGTTCTTTAATTCGTTCTTTTAATTTTTCCTCTGCAGATACCATAGTTACAAAATTAAGGGAACATAAATGTACTACAAAAAAATAGCTCTAGTAAACAAAAATGTCTACTAGAGCCTGGTTTTTATTACAAACAACTTGTTAGGCAGTAGGGTCTGGTGTCATCCTTAAATAAGGCTTAATTTCTTCTACTCCTTTAGAGAATATTTTTTCAGCGTCGCTAGTAGCAATAGCCGGACTAACAACTACTTTTTCGCCATTTTTCCAGTTGGCTGGTGTAGCTACTTTATGATTAGCGGTTAATTGTAAAGAGTCTATAACACGTAACAACTCGTAAAAATTACGGCCTGTAGATGCAGGGTATGTTAATGTCAATTTTACTTTTTTATCTGGGCCAATAATAAATACAGAACGTACTGTTAAGTGGTTGTCTGCGTTTGGGTGTATCATATCATATAATGTAGATACTTTTTTGTCTTCATCTGCAATTATAGGAAAAGTAACTGTAGTGTTTTGTACTTCGTTAATATCTTTAATCCACTCGTTATGAGAAGCTGCACCATCTACGCTTAATGCAATCATTTTTACATTGCGTTTATCAAACTCATCTTTAAATTGTGCAGCAGTACCTAATTCTGTAGTACAAACTGGTGTAAAATCTGCCGGATGAGAAAAAAGAATTCCCCAGCTATCACCTAAATAATCGTATAAATTTATTGTTCCTACAGAACTGTCTGCAGTAAAATCTGGTGCTTCATCACCCAATCTTAAACTAGCCATATTATTGTATTTTTAATTAAAAATCTGTTTACCCTACAAAATTAGTAGATTATTTGTTTGTAAAGCGTTAAAATAGGTTAAACTTTGTGTAAATTAGAGAGTTAAAACAGAAACTTTAACTGTACGCTAATACTTTCTTGTTCTGGTTTTTTCTTGTCTGGAGTATTTAAGTTTGCTAATGAAATGCCTAATAAGCGAACTGAATTTTCAAGCTTTTCTTGGTATAATAATTCTTTTGCTATTTCTAAAATCAAATCTTTATCTGCAATAAAATAGGGTATGGTTTTACTTCTTGTCTGCAAAGTAAAATCGCTATACTTAATTTTTAAAGTAATTGTTTTACCCGCAATTTTGGTTTTCTTAAGTCGGCGTTCTAATTCGCTAGCAATATTTTCTAATCGTTCTAGCATAAAAATTTCACTACTTAAATTTTCATTAAAAGTACGTTCTGCACCAACAGATTTTGGTATTCGGTTTGGTTTTACAGGGCTATTGTGTATGCCTCTAACAACGTGGTAGTAGTAGGCTCCACTTTTACCAAAATTATTTTCTAAAAACTCTAAGGTTTTATTTTTAAGATCTAAACCCGTAAATATGCCTACTTTGTACATTTTTTCTGCGGTAACCTTACCTACACCATAAAATTTACGAATTTCTAACTCTTCTAAAAAAGATAAAACTTCTTCTGGGTTAACCGTTTTTTGTCCGTTTGGTTTGTTGTAATCACTTGCAACTTTGGCAATAAATTTATTTATAGATATGCCTGCAGAAGCGGTAAGTCCTAGTTCATTAAAAATACGTTCTCTTATTTCTTTTGCAAGTAATGACGCAGACGGATTCCCTTTTTTGTTTACCGTAACATCTAAATAAGCCTCGTCTAAAGAAAGCGGTTCTACCAGATCTGTATAGTCGTAAAAAATGGCTCTAATTTTTTGTGATATTTCTTTATATCTAGCAAACCTGGGTGGTACAAAAATTAAATCTGGACAATTACGTTTTGCCATATAGCCACTCATAGCAGAGCGTACGCCAAATTTACGAGCCTCATAACTAGCCGCAGAAACAACACCTCTTTTTTCGCCACCGCCAACCGCCAATGGTTTACCAATAAGCTCAGGATTATCTAACTGCTCTACAGATGCATAAAAGGCATCCATATCTACATGAATAATTTTTCGTAAAGGTAAATCCTTGGTCATACACAAATTTACGGTATATTTAGGTTGATGAAAACAAAAGAAAAAACAGCTATTGTCTTGGGTGCAACCGGTGTAACTGGTAGTGCTTTGGTATCTTTATTAACTCACCATAATGCGTATGCAAAAATAAAGCTATTTTCTAGATCTATAAGTGGTTTTACTCACCCAAAAATTGATGAATACATAGTAGACCTTCAAGATTTAGAAAAACATAAAAGTAGTTTTACGGCAGATGAGGTGTATTGTTGTATTGGAACTACTAAGGCCAAGACACCCAATAAAGAAACTTATAAAAATATAGATTACGGCATACCACTACAAGCCGCAAAATTATGCAAAGAAAATGGTATTGGTACATATATGGTTATATCTGCCTTAGGTGCAAATGCATCTAGTTCGGTTTTTTATAATAAGATAAAAGGCCAAATGGAAAATGATGTAATTGCGTTACAAATACCAAAAACACATATACTACAACCGTCTTTAATTGCAGGTAAAAGAGAAGAGAAAAGAATGGGCGAGTGGTTGGCAAAACAGTTTTTTAAGGTGTTTCAGTTTTTATTAATTGGTTCGTTAAAAAAGTATAGACCCATACACCCAGAAACTATTGCAAAAGCTATGGTTTGGTTAGGGAATAATGAAGAAAATACTATAAAAATACAGTCTGATAAGATTAAAGAATTAGGAGGAAAATAATGAGTAAAAAGTTAAGAAGTCATATACCTATACAATATTATTCAGCTACAGGTTTTTATAAAAATGGAAGAATATTAGCAGAGCAATTATCTATAGAATCTAAGGTTATTAACAATACAAAATCCTTTGAACTTATTTCTGTGGCTACGGTAAATTATAGTTTTGCAGTAGAGTTGTATCTAAAATTATTGATTGAGTATACAATAGGAGACAAAAAAAGCGGGCATAACTTAGAGGTTTTATTTAAAATGCTTAAGGATGAAATTAGGCTACAAATAGAAGAAAAATATATTAAAAAAAAGAAAATAAAGAACCCTGATCTAGATCCATTTATGTTTAGTATGCATTCCTGTAACGAAAGAGATTCCAGTAAAAAGAGTAACATCGCAAATTTATCTTTAAGTGATTTGTTACGAGTTCATAATTTATCATTCGTAGAATGGAGATATTTGCATGAAATTAAGAGCGAAGAATATTATCACTATGAATATAATTTTAAACTTATGGATGATTTTATAACTTCTCTAATTGAAGTAATTAAAGAACATATTGACATAATAAAATAATGATTGAAATAGAGCGTAAATTTTTAGTAAAGTCTAATGATTTTAAAAAAGAAGCAGCGTCTAGTAAGCGTATAGTGCAAGGTTATTTAAGTACTAACCCAGAACGATCTGTACGAGTTAGAATTAAAGGTGATGCAGGTTTTATTACCGTAAAAGGAATTTCTAACGCATCTGGTATGTCTAGATTTGAATGGGAAAAAGAAATACCAGTTACAGAAGCAGAACAATTGTTAAACATTTGCGAAGAAGGTGTAATTAGTAAAACACGTTATAATGTTAATGTAGGCGATTATATTTTTGAGGTTGATGAGTTTTATGATGCTAATGAAGGACTTATACTTGCAGAAATAGAACTAAAATCTGAAACTGATGAATTTGAAAAACCAGATTGGTTAGGAGAAGAGGTTACAGGTGATGTTAAATATTACAATTCTCAGTTAAGTAAAAATCCTTTTAAAAATTGGAGCTTATAAAGCATAAAAGTCTAGTAAAATGTACTAGACTTTTATATTTGTTTTTCTTTAGTTAGATGTGTAGTTCAGTTTTTTCTCAATAGCTCTAATCATAACATTAGCAATATCTAAACCAGTTGCATACTCTATACCTTCTAAACCAGGAGAAGAGTTTACCTCTAACAATAAAGGGCCCTTATTAGAACGTATAATATCTACACCAGCAACAGCTAGGTTTAATATTTTTGCAGCTTTAACTGCTAGTTTACGTTCCTCAGACGTTATTTTAATTAATGATGCCACACCACCTTGGTGAATGTTAGCTCTAAATTCTCCTTTTTGAGCTTGGCGCTGCATAGATGCTACAACTTTTCCGTTTACCACAAAGCAACGAATATCTTGCCCGTTTGCTTCTTTAATAAACTCTTGCACCAATATGTTTGTTTGTACACTTTTAAAAGCGTTAATAACACTTTCTGCAGCTTTATTGGTTTCTGCTAAAACAACACCTTTACCTTGTGTACTTTCTAATAATTTTATAATTAAAGGCGCACCATTAACCATACGTATAAGGTCTTTGGTATCCATAGGAGATTTTGCAAAACCAGTAATGGGAATGTCAATATCGTTTTTAGAAAATAACTGAGAAGCAAATAATTTATCTCTAGACTGTGTAATTGCTTCTGCGGTGTTTAAGCAATACACCCCAAGGTTGTCAAACTGTCTAATTAAAGCACAGCCATAAAATGTAACCGATGGTTTAATTCTAGGTATTACGGCATCAAACTTATTTAAAACATTACCGCCTCTGTAGCGTATTTGTGGCGATTTTGTATCTAGTTTCATATAAGCGTTTTCTACATTTAAAAAAACAACTTCATGACCTCTAGCTTCACCAGCTTCTATAATTCTCTTATTACTATATAAATTAGGATTGCTGGCTAATAATGCAATTGTTAACCCCGATTTTTCGGCCATATGAGATGCGTACTTTTTCTGAATTTCTTCTTCAGAAAAATTTTGCATGCAATAGCTTTCTGCAGGGTTTACAATGTAGCGTTGGTTTATTGCCTCACGACCTAATAACATACGGTATTCCATAGTGTCTCTGTTGGCAAGCGTTAGCTCTACACTATGTATGTTGTTCCCTAATTTGATAGTGGTTTTTACCACTAAACGCTCTTCAGAAATGCCCACAGAACTTTTTACAGTTCTACGGTCTACTAAAGGAGCCTCACAAGTAATAGTTACGCTTCTGTTTTCTTGTATAGGGTTTACCTCAAACCTTACCCATTCTTCAGAACCTTTGTTGTAGACCTTTACATTATTAGCTTGTATAGAAGATGTTTTTGCGCCAGAGTCTACACGTGCTTTTATAGCAGGTATGCCTAGTTCTTCAAAAACACACCACTCTTCTCCTCCAATAACTTGTAATCCTTCAAATTTAGTAGTATTGCTCATAGGTATTATCTTATATTATAATAACTACGAATGTAACTTAAAAATGAATATTACTATGTTTTCTTAAGGCTATTATTTTGCTAATATTCCGTCTTTTTCAATTAGTGGAATTGTGGTTAAATTTACTTCTGTAACTGTGTTTTTTTCAAAGGTAAAACGTTTTTCAAAAAGCTTGTTATCAGCAAAAAAAGTTACAAAAAACTCGTTGTTTAATTGTAAAACATCTTCTTGTACCATTTCTACTTTTGCGTAAGACTTACCATCTAGTTTAGCAATAGAATGCCTCATTGTAGAGGTTATTTTGTCATTGTCATAACCTTTAGAGACAACCAGTACCATTTCTATGGTTTCTGCTCTATTGTTAATTACATAAACATTCCATTCTTTATCTAAAAACTCTTTGTTAAACTCGTGTATAATAGCAACGTGTACATCTTTAACCACTGGTATTACGATGTCTTTTTTCATCTATTTATAACTTTTAAGTTGTTTTACAAAGCACTTTTAAATTGCTCTAAAAAGCGAACATCGTTTTCACTTAACAAACGAATATCTGTAATTTGGTGTAATAACATAGCAATACGGTCTATACCAACGCCAAAGGCAAAGCCAGAGTATTCTTCTGGGTCTATGCCACAGTTTTTAAGTACGTTAGGGTCTACCATACCACAACCACCAATTTCTAACCAACCTGTTCCTTTGGTAATTTTATAGTCAGACTCTGTTTCTAGTCCCCAATACACATCTACTTCTGCACTAGGCTCTGTAAATGGAAAGTATGATGGACGTAAACGAATTTTAGATTTTCCGAAAAGCTCAGTTGTAAAAAATTGTAATGTTTGCTTTAAATCTGCAAACGAAACATCTTTATCTATATATAAACCTTCTATTTGATGAAAAAAGCAGTGAGAACGAGCAGAAATTGCTTCGTTTCTGTATACTCTACCCGGAGAAATTGTACGTATAGGTGGCTTGTTGTCCTCCATATATCTTACCTGTACAGATGAGGTGTGCGTACGCAACAAAACATCTGGGTTGGTTTGTATAAAAAAGGTGTCTTGCATATCTCTTGCCGGATGATACTCTGGCAAATTAAGTGCAGTAAAGTTATGCCAATCGTCTTCAATCTCAGGGCCTTCAGAAACATTAAAACCTATTCTAGAAAAAATCTCTATAATTTGGTTTTTTACAATAGATATTGGGTGTCTTGCTCCAATAGACATTGGCTGTCCTGGGCGTGTTAAGTCACCGTAAACACTGTCACTAACTGTAGAACTAGCTAAGGCATCTTTTAAAGAGTTTACCTTTTCTGTAGCAGCATTTTTAAGCTGGTTTATAGTTTGTCCAAACTCCTTTTTTTGTTCGTTTGGCACATTTTTAAACTCGGCAAAAAAGTCATTTAATAATCCTTTTTTACCTAAATATTTTATTCTAAAACTTTCTATTGCTTCTAAGTCTGTTGATGTAAACTCGTTAACTATGGCAATATGTTTTTTTATTTCATCTATCATAACACAAAAAATCCAATACAGGGCAAATTTAGCAATTATTCCCGTATTGGATTGTATTAATTAATGTTTTGTAGTCACATTTAATAGGTGTCTTTTACATTTTCTTTAACCCACGCAACAGCATCATCAAAATTAGAGAACAAATGCTCAGTAGGAATTAGGTCAGGAATAATGTCTATACGTTCCATCATATACCTAGGTTGTTGTAATAAATCTACAAAAAGCACGTTTACATTATTTTTTTTAAGATCTACCAAAACATCTTCCATTGCATACAAACCAGACTGGTCCATATACTGCATTCTTCCGGTTCTAATAATTACAGTACTTGCAGTACTAGGTATTTGTGAAGCCAATTGTTGAAATTCACTAGTAGAACCAAAAAACAAAGGACCTTTAATGTGTTTAATAAATACTTCTTCTTTTAAATATACAGGAAAGTTGGCTTCATCTTTCCAGGCTTTTTCTTGTAAGAGCGATTTAACATCGGAACGTTCTGCGGTTAAGTCTCCAATTTTTTTCATAAACATTAAGGATGCAATAACAAGTCCAATACCTACCGCATACACTAAGTTCCAAGTTGAAGAAAGCACCAATACAACAAGCATTATTATAACTTCTGAACTTACTTTAAATGGTCCAATTTTTAAGTCGCGCGGCAAACTAGGAATAGCTTTTAAGCCTTTATAATCCATAACACCAATACCTACTGTAATTAAAATACCAGCTAATACACCAGCAGGAATTTGAGAAGCAATAGGTCCTAAAGCTAGTAAAACAACCAAAAGTAGCACACCTGCAACCATACCAGATAATTTTGTTTTACCGCCAGAATTAATGTTTACTACAGTACGTATAGTAGCACCAGCACCAGGAATACCATTAAAAATAGCAGCTATTGTATTACCAATACCTTGACCAATTAACTCTTTGTTTGGCTTGTGCTTTGTTTTTGTCATATTATCTGCAACAACAGATGTTAATAAAGAATCTATAGCACCTAAAAGAGCCAATGTTAAAGCAGTAAATATATACGGAGTTAATGAGGTTATGCTAAACTGGGTAAAAATGGCCATATTTGGTGTTGGAATACCAGAAGGAATTTCTTCTATTCGTCTATATGGTAATTTAAATAAAAATGCTACGCCAGAGACAGCTATAAGCGCCACCAATGTACTTGGTATAGCTTTAGTAATACGCTTAAAACCGTATATAATAAATATTGTTGCTAATGCTAGTGCTAGCTCTAACCAATTAATTTGTTGCAAAGCCCTTGGTAATATTTTTAAAGAACCCATTACGCCAGATGCTTCTTTAGCAGCCAAGGTTTTTGCTTCTTTAAGTGTATCTGCATCTGTAACAGTATTGGCTCTTTTTATGGTTTCTTCAAAGTGATCTAAAACCAAAATACCTTCGCCAGCTTGTTCTTTAAGTATGTTTTCTAAAATAACTTCTTCTGCCTGTGGTTTAAATTGATTTACAAAATCTTGATCTTCCTTTGGATAATAGCCAATTGCTGGCAGTATTTGAGTTATTAAAATGATGATTCCAATAGCGGTCATAAAACCAGATACAACAGGGTAGGGTATGTATTTTATATATTTACCCATACCTAATAAACCAAGACTAATTTGCATTAATCCGGCTAAAATAAATACGATTAATATATAGGGTAAAGCTGTTTCTACATCACCATCATGAATGGCAATTATACTTGCTATAACAACCATACTTACAGCTGTCATAGGTGCAGTTGGGCCAGAAATTTGCGTGCTTGTGCCTCCAAATAGTGCGGCAAAAAAACTAATAAAAATAGCTCCGTATAAACCAGCTGCAGGGCCAAGACCAGAACTAACACCAAATGCCAATGCTAATGGTAGGGCAACAATACCTGCTGTTATGCCACCAAAAATATCTCCTTTTATATTAGAGAAAAGATTTTTCATATTATTAAAATGATTTTTAGAACGATTTAATTTTTGTAATTTAAAAAGAACTAACGATTTATAAAATATACAATAAAAATGCTATAACTACGTAAACGTAGTCATTATCATCTTGTAATTTTTGTGCTAATCTAAAAATTTTACTTCTCCAGAATTAATATCGTACATAGCGCCAACAATTTTTACTTCGCCATTCTTTTGCATTTCTGCAAGAACATCACTTTCGGCAACAATTCTATCTATAGTTAATAAAACATTTTTTTCTGCAACATGGTCTACAAAATCTAGATTTTTAGAGTTGCGCAAGTTTTTATCTTTTGGCTCAGTAACAGCATTTACAGCGGGCTTAATTTTAGCTAGCATTGCTGTTAGGTTTCCTAACTCTGCATTGTCACAAGCACCTTTTATTGCTCCGCAACTGGTGTGTCCTAAAACTACAATTAGTTTTGTGCCTGCTAGTTTGCAACCAAATTCCATACTGCCTAAAATATCTTGATTTACAAAGTTACCTGCAATACGTACACTAAAAATATCTCCTAATCCTTGATCAAAAATTAACTCTGCAGATACTCTAGAGTCTATACAGCTTAAAATAGTAGCAAATGGAAACTGCCCCTCACTAGTGTCATTTACCTGTTCTAAAAGGTTTCGGTGGGCTTTTAAATTGTTTTGAAACCTTTGGTTTCCTTCTTTTAAAAATTTCAATGACTTTTCTGGTGTCATTGTAGCTTGTGTTTCTTTTGTATGCGCCTTCATAAAAATAATTAGGTTTTATATAAGTTTAATTTTTAGTTGATTTTATTGAACTAAAAAAGAATTTAAATTTTGATAGTAAATAGCCTATAAATGAGCTTAAAAAGCAAACTTATAGCTAGTGAAATTTAAAGCTCTGAAACTAGATTTAGAACTAAAAATATATATAATAATTTTAATTAAAAGTAATGTTTTACTTTTTGGGTGTAGTATGTTTTAGTATTTAATACTAAAAATATAACTAAGTATTAACTTAGCTCAGGAGGTGGTAATAGTAGGTTAAAATGTGGTTTAGAGTAGTTTTTACTACAATAAACAGGTACAATAGTAGATTTAAATGGATGTAAAAATGTCCAATTGGTGGTAGAGGATATAATCTCTAAAGAATTGCACTCTTCATCTTCACCAGAATTAATTGTTACAGATATTTCTATATTATCATCTAAATGCAAAAGTACAGTTGGGGTAATAATAATACCAACTATTAAAATTGCTAAAAATATGGATGAAAACTTTTTGAACATTATAATTTATAGGAGCGGCAAATGTATAAAATTTAAAATTAGGTGGTAGTAAACTTAAAATTATTTAATTTCTTTTATTTCTTCAGATGAAATCCAGCCGGTTTTACCATCAACTAATTTTATTTTGTAATACTGTTTTAATTCGTCAAGTACAAAAACTTTAGTTCCTTCATGCAGCCTAAATATTTCTTTGCTTCTGGTGTTTGGCTCTTCTAATACCAGAGATTCTTCATTAAAAACAATTGCAGGTCTATTTTGTTTAAAATCAGAAAAGTTTAAGTAAGCGGCTGCAATTGCTATTAACGATAAAACTAAAAAAGTAATACTAAGTATAAATGAAATTCTTTTTTTAGTAGAATAATTAAAAAATTTGAAAGCAATATAAAAAATAACAAACAAAATTATTAGTACAACGCTTAGGTAGGCCCATTGGTCAAAATTAAAATAACCAACCACTTTATTGTACATAGTTTTTAGGGTAGTAACCGGTAAAGGGTTAATTACGTCTAAAGTCATATTTTTTGCGTAACCCAAATTATTTTTTATTTCATTATCGTTTGGCTTAAGTAGTAATGCTTTTTCGTAATAATATATGCTAGGAGCAACCTTGTTTAGCTTGTAATATGAATTGCCTAGATTATAGTATAATTCTGGAGAGTGCTTCCCATTTTCTATTATTTGCAAATAGTCTTTAATGGCAGCATCATACTTGCCATTATTATAAGCTTCAGTAGCTTTTTTAAACAGGTCGTTATTTTGAGAATATCCCAAAAACGAAACGCATAAAACAAGTATAAATAGTATTTTTTTCATAGTTATAACTGTTTATCCATTTGCGAAATTACTTCACTTGCCTTGTTATAATCTTGCTGCATTTGAACATTAGAAAACGGACTATAACGAGCCATTTCACAGTTTTTTAAGAGCGATAAAAATCCGTCTATTGTGTTTTGTTCAATATTTTTTTCGTTTAACAAGTCTGTTATTTTATCCTTACTAAAATCAGATGTTTCAATTTTAAGTTTTGCTTTTAAGTAGTTGTGTAGTGCTTTTTCTAGCGCTACATAAAAAGCATCTTTTTTCCCTAAGGTCTTTTTAGCTGCAGATAAGTATTTGCGAGCCAATCTGTTAGCTTTTCTAACTTTATTGCCAACTACGTCAGAAGCCATAGCTTCTCTTTTGCGGCCTAATAATATTGCTATAGGAATTAGCAATATTGGTAGTAGCAGCCACAAGTAATATGCAGTAGACTTAAAAAAGTAATTGTTGCCAATTGTTGTTAGGTTTGTTTGTGTTTTTATAAAGTTAAATTGTTTTCCTTTAGTTTCTACAACTTGTTTGTTAGGTACATTGTCACTTTTAGCCGTTGTGTCCTCTGTATTTGTAGGTCCTTCTACTACATTTATAACAAGCTCATCTGAGTTAAGAGTGTGGTATTTTTTAGTTTTAGGATTAAAATAGCTAAAAGCAATACTTGGTACTGGGTACTTTCCTCTGTACTCTGGAACAATAGTATAGCTGTCACTAATTTTGCCTTCCATACCAGAGTAAGTTGTGGTTACTTTCTCATCATGTTCTGGATCGTAAACTTCTAGTGAACCAGGTAAATTTAACGTAGGAATGTCAAATAACTTTAAATTTCCTTTACCACTAATTTCAACCTTAGCTTGTAAAGATTCTGCTGCGTTTAAATGAGTTTTGCTTGTTGTTACAAAGAAATTAAAATCTCCCACAGCACCTGTAAAACTTGCTGATTTGCCTTCTTCTGGTAATGGCTTTACATTAATAGATCTATTACCAGCAGACACTCTTAGGTTTGCTTGCGCATATATTGGGCTTCCAAAAAAGTCTCTTCTTTGGGTTGGTACTTGTACACCAACATCTAATGAAAGTGGCTCTAATGTTAGTTTACCTGTTTTCTGCGGATATAAAACAACGCGTTTTAATATCACAGATCTGTATTCTTCTCCTTTAAATTTATCGTCTTTGGTAGTATATCTCTTTACAGGAATATCTTGACTCCAAAAATTATTGTATTTAGGGTTGTCTACTGCCTGAAAACCAGAAACTTCTATAGAAGGGCTAACATACATTTTATAAACAACAGTTATAGCCTCGTTTAAATAAGGGTTGGGTTTGCTAATTTCAGCAACTAGGTGTAGGTTTTCTTGAGCAATATCACTAGCAGATGGCGGTGCGTTAGGGTTTACAACAGCATCTGTAACAGTTATGGTTTTAGCATCTGACTTGTACTCTTGATCATCAATAGTAATTTTTGCAGGATCTATAGTAATTTTACCTTTTGTACTTGGCTGTAAAATATAAGAATATGATAATGAAAATTTACGCTTGCCGTTGTTCCAAGATCTACTAATAGAAGTTGCAGGGCCCATTAGTACAGTAAACCCTTTAAAATTAGGAGCAACAAAGTTATCCCCTTGTTTATTAGTTGTAAATTCTACTTTTAAACGTTCGTTAAGACCTAGTTTTTCTTTACTAAGCTTTACAGAAAATGTAACCTCTTCTTGAGCACTAAGTCCTAGTGTAGTAAAAAGGGTTAATAAATATAATATGTACAGCTTTGCTTTCATGATATGTATTACCAATCTTTTTCGTTCTTTACTTTAGCGCCTTTTACTTTTTTGGCGTCCATCTTTTCTTGAACTTTTTTCTCCTCGTTCTCCATAGCCTTCAACAGATTTTTCACCTGTTGTTTAGACAATTGGTTAGGCCTAGGTTGCTGCTGCTGTTCTTGTGGTTTTTTATCTCCTTTATCATTAGGTTTTTTCTGGTCTTTTTTCTCATCATCACCTTTGCCATCCTTGTCGTCTTTGTTCTTTTTATCTCCTTCGTCGCCTTTGTCTTCCTTGTCTTCGCCGTCCTTTTTATCCTTATCTTTTCCTTGGTCGTCCTTTTTATCGTCTCCGTCCCCTTCGTTCTTTTCTTTATCCTCGTTTTTATCTTTTTGGTCTTCTTTATCGTCTTTTTTGTCGTCTTTATTTTGGTCGTTTTTCTTTTGCTCGTCTTGTTGTTTTTTTAACAATTCTTTTGCTAAAGCAAAATTATATCTTGTTTCTTCATCAGAAGGGTTATTCCTTAGCGCTTGTTTGTAAGCTTCAACCGCTTTTTCATATTCTTTATTTTTCATAAAAACGTTACCCATATTATGGTACGCCTTATGTTTGTCTGCCTTACTTGTTGCTAACTCACCAGCTTGTTTAAACCTCCCAAAAGCTTCACTATAGGTTTCTTTGTTGTAGTAAGCGCTGCCTAAATTATATGGTGCAGCAGCATTTTCATTGCTTTTAGATATTGCTTTACGGTAGTTAGCTTCTGCTTGTGTAAATTTATTCTCAGATAGCTCTTTATTGGCTTCCCAAGTTAAGTTTTTAGATGTGTTTAGTGCTTTTTCTTTTTCTTTAACGTCTGCATCTTCTTGCGCATAAGTAAAGCATCCTATTAAAAAAACAATGTATACTAGCTTTTTCATTTATTCTACTTCTTTTTCGTTAAACAAATTAAGTTTTTGAAGCCATTTTGTTTTTCTATCTAAAAGAAAAATGTCTAAAAACAAGAAGAACAATCCTGCTCCAATAAACCACTGAAATTGGTCTTTATACTCAGAGAATTGTTTGGCTTCAAACTCAGTTTTATCCATTTTATTTAATTCATCTTTTATAATACTTACTGCATCACTGGTATTTGCACCGTCAATATATTGTCCGTTGCCATCATCGGCTATATCTTCTAAAACGTCTTTATTAAGTTTAGTAATTACCACCTCACCTTGTAAATCTTTTTTAAGACTTTCTAAAACACCGTTTCTTTTTATAGGAATTGGAGCTCCTTTTTCTGTACCTACTCCAATAGTATATATTTTTATTCCTTGGTCTATTGCTTTTTCTACCGCACTAGATGTAGCCCCCTCAGAGTGGTCTTCTCCGTCAGAAATTATAAATAATACTCTGTTTGTTTGCTCGTCATCATCATAATAAGTAGATGCCAAGTCTAAAGCCTGATTAATAGCTGTTCCTTGTGAAGACAACATGTTGGTGTTTAGACCTTGTAAAAACATTTTTGCAGCACCATAATCTGTTGTTATTGGCAATTGCGGGTAAGCTTGTCCTGCATATGCAATAATACCAATACGGTCGCTACCTAGTTGAGATATAATTTCTGATACAATACGTTTAGCTTTATCTAATCTGCTAGGCGCAATATCTTCTGCTAACATACTTTTAGATACATCTACGGCAAATACAATATCTACACCTTCTCTTTTTACAGTTTCAAGTTTTGTGCCAATTTTTGGGTTTGCTAATCCTACAATTAAAAGCGCTAAACCTAAAACAAAAACAATAAATTTTAAAATTGATTTAAAAGATGATTTTGTTGGTGTTAAGCGTTTAAATAAGTGTAAATCTGCAAATTTTTTCTGTGCTCTTTTTTTCCAGATTAAAAGCAACACAAAGATGACCACCATTATAGGAATGATGAACAGTAAATAGAAATATATTTTTTCGTCTATTTGTATCATTTGTCTTTCTTAATCTTAGATAAAACTTCTAAATAAAGTGTTACGCATTACCCATTCTAATAAAAGTAAAATACCAGCTAACAGAATTAATGGTCTAAACTTTTCTTCAAAATTGGTGTATTTAATTTCTTCTATGTCTGTTTTTTCTAGCTTATTTATTTCGTCATAAATAGCAGCTAGTTTTTCATTGTCTGTAGCTCTAAAATATTGTCCGCCGGTAACGGTAGCAATTTCTTCAAGTAATTTTTCATCAATTTCTACCTGTCTCATACCATACCTATATGTACGGTCTGGATTAAAAGCAATTGGTGTTAATGCGTTACCATTTGTACCTAAACCAATAGTATATGTCTTAATTTTATATTCTACCGCTAAATCTGCTGCAGTTTTTGGTTCTATAAAACCAGAGTTGTTAACACCATCTGTAAGCAAAATAATTACTTTACTTTTAGATTTACTGTCTTTTAAACGGTTAACAGCCGTTGCTAAACCCATACCAATGGCAGTACCATCTTCTAGCTGGCCATGTGTAATTTGGCGTAAAGATGATAGTACAATAGACTTGTCACTAGTAATAGGTGTTTTTGTATAACTTTCACCAGCATATGCAACCAAACCAATACGGTCATTAGGTCTTTTTTTAATAAAATCTGCAGCCACTTTTTTTAGTGCTGTTAGTCTGTCTGGTTTTAAATCCTTAGCCAACATACTAGAAGATACATCTATAGCCATAACAATGTCTATACCTTTTGTGGTTTTTGTTTTGGTAGATACATCTTTAGTTTGTGGCCTTGCTAAAGCAGTAATTATAGCAGCTAAAGCCAATAAGCGTAAAATAAAAAGCATTGGTTTTAACTTGGCTAAAATGCTGGTATCTGTAAAACCTTGTGTACTAGATATTTTTAGTGCTGCAGTTTCTTCTTTATGTTTAAAAAAATACCATAGCACAGCCAATGGTAGCAATAATAGCAACCAAAAAAGCTGAGGGTTTGCAAAAGTGATATTCTCTAACATTTATTCTTTTTTATCTTCTTTAACTTCAATTGAATTAAAAATACGATCTACAATTTTTTGTGCATACTCATCATCTGCTAAGTAAGACACTAGTATTTGTTGCTGAAAGCCTTTGCCTCCAAAACAAATTAATGCATACTCGCCATTAACTAGCTCTTTAGAGTTTGGCATTTTAAATTTACCAGAGCCATATATTTTTAAGCCTTTGGTGTCTTTAGAAAACGTATTAAACTCTTCTTGTTTTGTTGTAATATTCTTTGTTCCTGCTGCTTCAAATTGTTCTAAAGCTTTTTCTGCAACCTGATTAAAATTTGGTTCAGTTTCTGGATTTGCAAAGGTTGATGATGAAACACTAACCGAAAACAATGTGTTGTTGCTACTATATGTAAATAACTGTAGGTCTTTAATACTTGCTTGTGCTTCTGGTGGTAATGTAATCTCTTGTCGTACTAAAACCTCTGGTGTTTCTATTTGTACAGGAGGATAGCCATAAGAACTCTGCACCCAATCACTCTCTAGTAACTCTTTAACAGGATGCCCAAAAGTTGTGTCTTTAACAGTTTTAAAGCCGTATAGTTTTACTAAAACACCTAAAGCAATTAATAAAGCGCCAACAAAAGTAGCAATGGCAATAATCCATTTTTTCTTTTCTTTTTTGCGTGCTAATTCTTCTAAATACTCTTCATTTTTAAGTAATTCTTCCTCTGTAGGCTCTGGTAAAGCTTCATGTGTTTTTTCTACAATTTGTGAAATAGCTACACGGTCTTGTTCTGCAACAGAAGTTTCTGGCTTCTTTTTAGCAAACTTTACTAAATCTGCAGTTTGTAAAACACGCTTAAATTGTGATATTGTGTCATTATCTAACTTTAATTGCCCAGCATCTTTTAAAAGTTCTAGTTTGGTAATAAGTTGGTCTGTTGTACTTTCTAAAGCAGATATTTTTACATCTTCCTCTAAATATGAGCGTACAATTGTTGTTAGCTCAGAGTAGTATTCTTTATACTCATCCTGAATGATATATTTTGAGTTTTCTAATTTTTTTAGCTCTATAATAGCACGGTCATAAGGAGGTAAAAGAGCAATTTTTTCTTCTTCGGATAATGGTTTCTTACGTAAAATAAACCAATATATTAAACCAATAACTAATAATAATGATGCTATAATTATGCTAACAAGTAACCACGGAAACGTAGAAGATTTTTCTACAACCATAAGCGGTTTAATGTCGTACATTTTCTGTGCCAACGTATCTACTTTTACGGTGCCAACATTTACCCTTAAAGAATCTGTAAAAAATGCTTTTCCGTTTACTTCTATACGCTGTGTTGGTATGGTGTAAGCACCAGAATCAAACTGAGTAAGTGCGTAAGCACGTTGTAGCGTAATACGGTCTTTATATTTTGTAGTGTCTATTTCTAAAGCCTCAACCATTTCTAAAGGAGAAAAGGTTTGGTCTTCAGGAAAAATAACCTGTGCAGTAGAATCTGCATCTACTAAAATGGTATATTTTATTTGTTCACCAATTCTAATAGAAGTGGTGTCTATGTCTGCGGTTACTTTAGGTTGGTTTTGTGCGTAGCTTGTAAACGAACCTAAAAAAAGACACACTAAAGCGCACATTATTTTTAGTAATGTGTTACTAGTATTTGTTATTTTTTCTTTAATAATTGTCATTATCCTCTTCGCTTAAAATAGCCTAATAATTTTTTTACATAGCTCTCGTCTACTCTACAGCTTAATGTGCCGCAGCCTGCTTTTGTAAATGTTTCTTTAAAGTAAGTTACCTTATCTTGGTAATGTTTGCCATAAGCTAGTCTTACTTTTTTAGATTGTGTATTTATAAGTTTTACAGCACCTGTTTCTGCATCTTGCATTTGTACCATTCCTATATTAGGTATGGTTTCTTCACGTTCATCAAAAACACGTATGCCTGTAACATCATGTCTTTTCCCGGCAATGCGCAGAGTTTGTAAATAATCTTCAGTAATAAAATCTGATAGCACAAAAACAATGGCTCTCTTTTTTATTACGCTACTTAAATATTTTAAAGCTTCAGATAAATTTGTCTTGGTACTTTTTGGTTTAAACTCTAATAACTCTCTAATGATACGTAATGCGTGACTTTTTCCTTTTTTAGGTGGAATAAAAAGTTCTACTTCATCAGAAAATAAAAGTAAACCAACCTTATCGTTATTTTGCAATGCAGAAAAGGCAAGTGTGGCAGATATTTCTGTTATAATATCTTTTTTAAATTGATTAGTTGTTCCAAAATTTTCTGAGCCACTTATATCTACCATAAGCATCATTGTAAGTTCTCTTTCTTCTTCAAAAACTTTAATGTATGGCTCGTTGTAACGTGCAGTAACGTTCCAGTCTATGGCACGTACGTCATCTCCAAATTGGTATTGGCGTACTTCACTAAACGTCATACCACGCCCCTTAAACGTAGAGTGGTATTCCCCACCAAAAATATGGTTGGAAAGACGTCTAGTCTTTATCTCAATTTTACGAACTTTTTTAAGTAATTCTTTAGTATCCATTCTTCAGTTTGCAGTGTACATTAACTAGTAAGTGGCTTGTGTTTAAAACGGCTAACCACGACATATAACTGACGACTGATTTAAGGCACTTCTACTTCGTTAACAATCTTATTAATGATTTCTTCAGAAGTAACGTTTTCTGCTTCAGCCTCATAAGTAATTCCAATTCTATGCCTAAGAACATCGTGTACAACGGCTCTAACATCTTCTGGTATTACATAGCCTCTACGTTTAATAAAAGCATAACATTTTGCAGCAGTAGCTAAATTAATACTACCACGCGGAGATGCTCCAAAACTAATAAGTGGCTTTAAGCTTTCTAAGTTGTATTTTTCTGGGTAACGTGTTGCAAATATGATGTCTAAGATATATTTTTCAATCTTTTCATCCATATAAACCTCTCTAACTGCTTTTTGTGCATTTAGTATTTGCTGTACGGTTACAACAGGTTTAACCTCGTCATAAGAACCTTTTAAATTTTGACGCATAATTAACTGCTCCTCGTTTAATTTAGGATAGTTAATTACTGTTTTTAGCATAAAACGGTCTACTTGTGCCTCTGGCAATGGGTAAGTACCTTCTTGCTCAACAGGGTTTTGTGTAGCCATTACTAAAAAAGGCTTTTCTAAAACAAAAGTTTCATCACCAATAGTAACTTGTTTCTCTTGCATAGCTTCTAATAAAGCCGATTGCACTTTTGCTGGAGCTCTGTTAATTTCATCTGCTAAAACAAAATTGGCAAATATTGGTCCTTTTTTGATAGAGAAATCATTCTCTTTCATATTAAAAATCATAGTACCTACAACATCTGCAGGTAACAAATCTGGTGTAAACTGTATTCTGCTAAAGTTACCGCGAACCGCTTTAGATAAGGTGTTAATTGCTAATGTTTTAGCTAATCCAGGGACACCTTCTAATAAAATATGTCCTTGTCCTAGTAATCCAATTAGTAGGCGCTCTACCATATGTTTTTGACCAACAATTACTTTGTTCATCTCTAGCATTAGTAGATCAATAAAAGCACTTTCTTGAGCAATTTTCTCGTTAACCGCACTAATATCTACTGTAGTATTTTCTTCCATAAGCCATTAAAATTGTTCTGCAAAATATAAAAGTATTTAATAAGATGCAAAATCTTAATTTATTTGCTGTTCTGCTGTTAATAATAGGTTAAATGTTGTAAAACGCTACTATTATTATGAACTATTTAAGGAAAATATTTTTAATTTTCACATACTGTTATGATAACCAGATGGTAGCAGTTGAAAGAAGGTTTTTTTGAATGACCTTTAAAAGTTGAAAAAAGTTTTTAAAACCGGACAAAAAATTATTTCATTTTTTCTTTAGCTTCAAGAGTAATTGGTTTTATAAATATACTATAAACCTCATCTGGAGATAAATTTAAGTCGTAAGTAGCTAGTTTTTTTCTAAAAGCATCGCTCTTTTCAACCTTGTTATCTCCTAATTCATTTAGAATATAATAATAACTACTTTTATTTAAAACTTTTGATAGTGTAAGGTCAAATTTTTTATAATTAAAAAGGGTATAGGCTAGTAACGAGGAATGCCATTCTTTGTATTCTGTAGTTTGCCTAATATCTTTTACAATTTTAGAATTATCTTGTTGAGAAAAGCAATTGTAAGAGATTAAAAATAAAATTGTTAGTGTGATATTTTTCATAATCAAGTCATTTGTTAAAACGAACTTTATTAATTTAAGAAAAAACTTTAAAACATAAAAGTAAAGCATTAAAATACTTCTTGATATAATTCATTTTCTATTGTTATCTGTTGGGGATTTTATTTTTTACTTTTACAACTATTATGAAGACAACGCAAAACTATTCCAGAATTATAGCTGGTACAATGACCTGGGGAAACTGGGGAAAAAACTTATCTGAGTCAGAAATTATAAAATTAATGCAGCATTCTTTGGATACAGGCATTACAACTTTTGATCATGCAGATATTTATGGCGGTTATACTAATGAGGCTATGTTTGGTAGTGCCTTTGTAAATAGTAGTATTACTAGAGATAGTATACAGCTTATAAGTAAATGTGGTATACAACATGTTTGTAATGCAAGAGAAAATACTATAGGCCATTACCAATATAACAAAGAATACATTATAGAATCTGTGCATCAGTCTTTAAAAAATTTAAAAACAGATTATTTAGATTTTTTATTATTACATAGGCCAAGCCCATTAATGCATCCTCTAGAGATTTCTGAAGCTATTTATCAATTAAAAAAAGAAGGTAAAATAATAGATTTTGGAGTGTCTAATTTTACACCTTCTCAAATACAGATGATAGAGACTGCGGTTCCTGTTGTTGGTAATCAAGTAGAGTTTTCATTAACACAACATAGTGCTATGTATGATGGTACTTTAGACGATTGTATTACTAATAAAAGAATGGCAATGGCTTGGAGTTCTTTGGGGTCTTACTTTAAAGAAAAAAATGATAAAACATCTCGCATAAAAGAAGCTTTAGGTTTATTAACTAAAAAATATAATGCAACTGAAGATCAGCTACTTTTGGCTTGGGTTTTAAAACACCCTGCTAAAGTATATCCTGTAATTGGCACTGCAACACCAGAACGTGTAATTGCAGCGGTTAATGCTTTAGATATTAAGTTAGAATTAGAAGATTGGTTTGTGTTATTAAAAGCCAGTCAAGGGCATCCTGTACCTTAAAAAAAGATAAAAATGAGTAAAAATAAAATTGCATTAATAACTGGTGCTACAAGTGGTATTGGTATGGCAACAGCTAAAATATTTGCTAAAAATAATATAGACGTTGTGCTTTGTGGTCGTAGGCAAGAGCGTTTAGATGCTCTTAAAATGGAGTTAGAGAAAGAGGTTGCTGTGCACACATTAAATTTTGACGTACGCAATAAAACTACTGTTTTAGAACAAATAGAGAGCTTGCCAAACAATTTTAAAGATATTGATATTCTTATTAATAATGCTGGTAATGCGCATGGATTAGAGCCATTGCAAGATGGTAATTTAGAAGATTGGGATGCAATGTTAGATATTAACGTAAAAGGCTTATTGTATGTTTCTAAGGCTGTAATTCCTAAAATGACGGCAAAAAAAGCCGGACATATTATAAATATTGGCTCTACGGCGGGTAAAGAGGTGTATCCAAATGGTAACGTGTATTGTGCAAGCAAACACGCAGTAGATGCTATAAACCAAGGTATGCGTATAGATTTAAATCCGTTTAATATAAGAGTTGGTGCTGTAAACCCAGGAATGGTAGAGACCGAGTTTAGTGAGGTTAGATTTAAAGGAAATACAGAAAAGGCAGATAAGGTTTATAAAGGTTTTACTCCTTTGCAACCAGAAGATATTGCGGATATTATACACTTTGTGGTTACAAGGCCATACCATGTAAATATTGCAGATTTAGTAGTTATGAGTACAGCACAGGCAAGTAGTACAATTGTAAATAAAAACTGATTTTCTATTTTGTAACCAACATTTTTTAAAATGATTAATAAGCGACTTTTAGTTAAAAACCTTCTGGCTCATAATGACGAGAATAGTTTTTATGACAAAAAGCGCTTTATAGATATTGGACAAAAAGAAGGAAAAGCAAAATTTTTAAAACACGTTTGCGCTCTTGCAAATAGCAATCCCAATAACAATTCTTTTATTGTTATTGGTGTAGAAGATGAAGATAATAAAATAGTTGGTGTAGATTTTTTTGATGACAGCAAAATTCAAAATCTTGTAAATGCTTACTTAGATAATCCTCCTTTAATATCTTATGAAAACATACCGTTTCCGCAACTTCCAGAAGGTAAAGTTGTTGGTCTAGTTACTATAAAGTCTAACGGAAAGGTATGTGCATTGCGAAAAAATATTTGGAAATACTACGGCGGCTCTGTCTTTTTTAGAGAAGGCAGTATTAGCTTACCCAAAGCCTATGGTGTAGAGTTAAAAGACCTTAATTCTGATGCAGTTGCAACCATAGAAAAGCATGCTAAAAACAATATAGAATTAACCTTAGATGGTGTTATAGATTTTATAAATAATAGGCACAAAAACTTAACAAGCAACTATAAAGTTTTTAAAGAGCAATTTGTAGTTTGTTGGGCGGGAAATCAAAAAAAAATAAAAGATAAAACATACTATTCTAGGGTAGATATAGAGTTAATTAACGAGCAGGTAAAGCTATTTTATTCTAACTTAGATGAAATAACAATAGCCTACAATGACGATTCTTTTACTACTACAGAATATGTGCAATTAGGTTTAGGTAAGGAACAAAAATATTATCCGTTTGAAAAAGTAATTCTAAATTTTAATGACAACGGTAAATATTTTATTCAAAGTAATTTAATTTTTGAACCACCACAGTACAATAAAAAAGCACTACATCATATATTTAACGCAACCAATGTTATTGTAGATAAGTTACATAAAAAGCAAAAACTAACTAGTTCAGAAGAGAAAGATTTAAAACATTTGCCAGATGTTTATTTAATCTGTTTTTTAAATAATTTTCCTGAGGCTTTTACTCAAATGGAAAAAGTAAAACCTCTACTTAAAAAGTATAATAAAGAAGTGTATCAATCCTTAAAAGAGGCATTTAGAATACTAAGAAAAGTAAAGTATAATTAAATAATAGATAGTTGTAGCTAAAATTTAATAGCTTTTTAAAGTTTTTTAGTTTGATGATAGTCTTAAAAACACTATCTTTTTTCAGTAAAAATAAAACACTACCATAATGGGAATATTTGATGAAATTAAAAAGAAATTAAGTCACGAATTTATAGATATAATAGAATGGTTAGATAATACTGACGATACTATTGTGCATCGTTTTGAGCGTTACCAAAACGAGATAAAAAACAACGCAAAATTAATTGTTAGAGAAGGGCAAGTTGCTGTTTTTGTAAACGAAGGTCAGTTGGCAGACGTTTTTAAACCGGGAACATATACTTTAAACACACAAAATTTACCAATATTAACCACATTAAAAGGTTGGAAGTACGGTTTTAATAGTCCGTTTAAAGCAGAAGTTTATTTTGTAAACACTAGCTTATTTACAGATGAAAAATGGGGAACTAAAAACCCAATTATGCTTAGCGATGCTCGTTTTGGATTAACAGAAATTAGAGCTTTTGGCACATATAGTTTTAGAATACAAGATGCTGGTAAATTTGTAGTAGATGTTGTTGGTACAGATGGCAACTTTACAAACTATGAAGTTAACGAGCATTTAAAAAGTTTAATAGTTACACGTTTTACAGATACTGTTGGTGAAGCTAATTTACCTATAGAATTGTATGCAGCAAATACATCAGAACTTTCTGAAACGTGCCAAGAGGTAATGCAACCAGAGTTTGGGCGCATTGGTATATTGTTAGAAAAATTCTACATAGAAAATGTGTCTATGCCAGAAGAACTTAAAAAGGAAATTTTTGAGTACAGTAGGCTAGATAAATTAGATTTAAACAAATTAACACAGTTTAAAACTGCAAAAGCAATAGAAGCTGCTGCCAAAAATGATGGTGGTACAGCTGGTGCAGGTATGGGAATGGGAATGGGCTTTGTTATGGCGCAGCAAATGGGCGGAATGATGAATCCGCAAATGATGCAACAACAACCAGCAGTACAACCGCAAGGAGCTGCAGTTCCTCCTCCAATGCCAACACAGGTGCAGTATTTTTATGCTGCTAACGGTCAGCAAATGGGCCCTGTTACTTTTGATAAATTAAAAGAGCTTTTTGCTAACAGAACCATTAATAAAGATTCTCTATTATGGAAACAAGGAATGGCAAATTGGACAGCTTTACAAGAGATAGAGGAGCTAAAGGTTTTCTTGGGCGGTAATACACCTCCACCATTACCAACAATGTAATGCTCTAACTTTCATCAACCTAAAAAAAGTTTTATCCTTTACTTAAGGGTTAATTTTTATGGAAGAATTAAAACAATCTGAACAAAAAAAATCTTGTGCCAATTGTGGTGCAGAGTTAAAATACAAACCTGGCTCACAGCAATTAAGCTGTGGGTACTGCGGGTATGAGGAGTTTATTGAACAAGCAAAAAGTAGTTTTGAAGAGTTAGAACTAGACCATTATTTAAAGGCTGTTGGCGATAATGCTTATACAGAAACTATAGAGTTGTTACACTGTAAAAATTGTGGTGCCAACCAGCATATAGAAGAAAACTACAAATCTTTGCATTGTGTGTATTGTAGTGAGCCTTTAATTATAGAAGATATAGAAAAAGAAGGATGGATTTTGCCAAGTGCAGTTGTACCTTTTCAGATAGATACAAATAAGGCTAGAGGTATTTTTAAAAACTGGGTTAATGGTATTTGGTTTGCACCAGATAAACTAAAAAAAGCAGCTTTAGATCCAGAGGGTATTCGTGGTTTATATATACCCCATTGGACTTTTGATGCAGATATGACAGCAGATTATGTGGGTAGGCGTGGCGAGTATTATTATGTTACAAAAACCTATAAAACAAAAAACGGAACAAGTACAAGACAAGAGCGTAGAACAAGATGGTACCCAGCATCTGGTAGAGTAAATGGTTTTGTAGATGATATTTTAATTAATGCATCAGAAAAAAAACAAAGAGAAATACCCGCTAAAGTTGCTTTTTGGAATCTTAAAGAGTTAAAACCATATAATTCTGGTTTTTTAGCTGGTTTTGTTACAGAAAAATATACCATTTCGTTAAAAGATGGTCACCATCAGTCCTTTACAAAAGCAAAAGAAATTGCTCACAATTGGATACGAAAAGATATTGGAGGAGATACACAACAAATTTCATCTGCAGATATTAAGTTAAAAGACGAAACGTTTAAACATATTTTATTACCTATTTACATTAGCGCATACAATTACGATGGTAAAGAGTATCGATTTTATGTAAACGGGCAAACAGGAAAAATTAGCGGAACAAGACCGTATTCTTTCTGGAAAATTTTCTTTTTAGTACTTTTAATAGTATTAATTATTGGACTATTTATTTTATTTACTCAATGAGAACATTAGTTATAGGAGATATACATTCAGGATTAAAAGCATTACAACAGCTGTTGCAAAAAGCAGCTGTAACCAAAGAGGATCATCTTATTTTTTTAGGAGATTACGTAGATGGTTGGAGTGAGGCTGTAGAAACAATTAATTTTTTAATTGAACTTAAAAATACACATAACTGTACGTTTATTAGAGGTAACCATGACGAGCTTTGTTTAAATTGGTTAAAAACAGATGAGCATAATGATACTTGGGTATTACACGGTGGTGAGGCTACTCAGAATTCTTATGCAGGTTTAAATAATGAAACTAAAAACAAGCATATTACGTTTTTAGAAGATCTAGAAAATTACTATTTAGATAGTGAAAATAGGCTTTTTTTACATGCGGGTTTTACAAACTTAAAAGGAGTAGATTTCGAGTATTTTTCAAAAACTTTTTATTGGGATAGAACTTTGTGGGAACTTGCTTTAGCGGTTGACCGTAGTTTAGAAAAAGATGACACCAAATACCCACCACGTTTATTAAAATATAATGAAATTTACATAGGACATACACCGGTTACTCGTATTGGAAAAACAGTGCCTCAAAATGCGGCTAACGTATACAATATAGACACCGGAGCAGCTTTTAAGGGACCTTTGTCTATGCTAAATGTAGATACAAAAGAGGTTTGGCAGAGTGATGCTGTAGCAACTTTTTATCCTACAGAAAAAGGAAGGAATTAAAAATTATTGTCGACCTTTGTTGAAAACAACTTGTATTATATGTCTGCACACAACATAAGATTAGAAGTAATGAAAGCCATAGAGAGCAAAGTAGAGGGGTTTATAGACTCTTACTTAGTTCCTATTGAAAAAATATGGCAGCCAACAGATTTTTTACCAGATTCTCAGAGTGATAACTTTTTTAACGAAGTGGAGCAAATTAGAGAAGAGGCCAAAGAATTGGGATACGATTTTTGGGTTACTCTAGTTGCAGATACTATTACAGAAGAGGCATTACCAACTTATGAGTCTTGGTTGATGGATGTTGAAGGAGTAGACCAACATGATGGTCCTGAAAACGGATGGTCTAAGTGGGTTAGAAACTGGACAGCCGAAGAAAATAGACACGGGGATGTACTTAATAAATATTTGTATTTATCTGGAAGGGTAAATATGAGAGAAGTAGAAATTACTACACAGCATTTAATTGCAGATGGTTTTGATATTGGTACAGATAGAGATCCGTATAAGAACTTTGTATATACTTCTTTTCAAGAATTAGCAACAAACATATCTCACAAAAGAGTGGGGCAAATGGCTAAGAAAAAAGGAAATGTTTTACTTGGTAAAATGTGTAATATTATTGCTGGTGATGAAATGCGCCACCACTTGGCATACAGAGAGTTTGTAAAAGTTATAATGGATCAGGATCCTAACGGAATGATTTTAGCCTTCGCAGATATGATGAAACGTAAAATTGTTATGCCAGCACATTTTTTACGTGAGTCTGGTGGTAGTATAGGAACCGCTTTTGAAACTTTTAGTAACTGTGCACAAAGATTAGGAGTGTACACTGCTCAGGATTATATAGAAATTCTTAGCAAGCTTAACGGTTATTGGGATATTGAAAATTTAAGAGGTTTAAATGATTCTGCTGAAAAAGCTAGAGATTACTTAACTAAACTACCTTCTAGATTACAGCGTATATCAGACCGTATGAAAATTGATGATGACCAATACCATTTTAAATGGGTACAGGCAAATGGTATGCTTTAATACTGTTATTTAATAAAACAAAACCCCGATTCTTTATAAAGAATCGGGGTTTTTTGCTTGGTTGTAATTGTTGTTATAGTTTACCGTGCTTGTGCTCACTTTGCCATTTTTGCAAATCGGCCCATTTGCCTTCATAACACATTTTAGCTTGCATTGGCCATGAAGATGGGTCGTGTATTCTATAACGTTCTCCACCGGAGTTTAAAACTTCTTGGCATTTTGCTACTGATGCCTCAGACAATGCTTTCCAAGTTTTAATATCAAACGTATGAAAAAGACCTTCTATTTTTGGTCCAATTCCTTCTACTAATTTTAAATCGTCTTGTTTTACTTTTTTACCATAAATTGCCTTGGCTGCAGCAGCATCAAAAGCAATACCTGTATTTTCTGCTGGTGTTGGTGCCATTGCAGTTACTGGTGGCACAACAACTGGTTTTGCAGCTGTTTTGGCCTTAGCTCTACAAGCATCTAAATCTGCTTGTAATTGCGAGTTGTTTGCGGCTAATTTATCTTTATCTGTTGTTAATTTACTGTTTTTGTCTTTCCAAATCTGTATGTCTTCAGAGTTGTCTATTACCTCTTTGTTACCCCTTCCTAATAAGTAACCAAGAATTGCACAAATTAGGCCTACTAAAGCAGGTATAATCCAGCACCAGATGTTTGTGTTTTCCATATTTAATTTAGTTTATGTGTTTATTTTAAAGTTACTACTGTTCTTCTATTTTGAGCTTTACCTTCTTCTGTATCGTTGGTTGCAATAGGTTCATCTGGACCTTTTGAAGAAGTGTTTATTTTGGCTGAAGAAATACCATTACCAATTAAATATTGTTTTGCAAACTCAGCTCTGTTTAATCCTAAGTTAATATTATTTGCTCTAACACCCGTATTGTCTGTATGGCCAACAACAGTACACATAGCGTCCTCTACTTTGTCTAAGTATGTAGATATATCTGCTATTTTTTGTCTTTGTTCTGTTGTTAAATTAATAGCAGCTTCTCCTGTTTTAAAATGAAGAACTAGAGGGTTTGCCTTAATTTTTAAATAAAGGGCATCCATTTCTGCTGTGTTATCTTCTGCAACAATTGGCTCATAAGCAACCGGGCCGTAATAAATACTGTCTTTAGGTACCATAGAATCCATTAATTGTCCGGCAATATTTAATTTAGATGAAGATACGCCGCTTGCAACTACATAATTTTTAACAGCATTTGCTCTTGCAATACCTAAGTTAGGATATGCAGAGTTATTTTCTTCTGCATCTGTATAAAAACCTGTAATGGTTACAGCATTAGTAGCATCTTTATCTAAATACTGTTGTAGCGCTACAACACCTTTATTTACATTTTCTGATAAAGGTTCCTGGTACTTAAATTCTGAAGTTTTAAAATTAAAATTGTCATTGTTAGAGAATTCAAAGCCATTACCTTTTAAAGAGAAGGGATATGAGGTGGCTTCTGGTTCAACTGGAGTTTTTGTTTCTTCATTTGTGTTGCTTACAGAATTTGTGTCTGAGGTTGGTAATCCGCAACATGAACAACATTTCATAAAAAAGTATGTTCCTACCAGAATAGTGATAATAATTCCGAGGAGATACATTAGTTTTTTTGTCATAATGGTCTGGTTTTTTTGTGTTTACGCTACAATTTAGAAAAAAAATATGTAAAATGTTAAAAATGTTAAAGAAATACACATTCTTAAGTTTTTTTTAATGATTTTTTTACTTTTTGTAATGCTCATATACCGTTTATGTACTAAAACCTACCAGATATACATTCTTTACTGGTAAATATATAATTGTATGAAAATCACAACCAGAATAGTTTTACTTTTATGGTATCATAGTAGGAAAAAAACCCTGTTCTCCCGCAAAAGGCGGCATTGAATTTGGGTTTTTTTTATTACGATTATTAGTTAGTTAGCTAAAGTTATTTAGTAGGTACAATAAAGCCGCTGTATACATAATGTATGCAGCGGCTTTTTATAAGGGGTAGTACACTTCCTTATAAGTTAAACTTTATTCCTTGTGCTAACGGTAATTCTGTTGTGTAGTTAATAGTGTTAGTTTGTCTTCTCATATATACCTTCCAAGCATCAGAGCCAGACTCACGACCACCACCTGTTTCTTTTTCACCACCAAAGGCGCCTCCAATTTCTGCACCAGAAGTTCCTATGTTCACATTTGCAATTCCGCAGTCAGATCCTTGTACAGATAAAAAGTGTTCCGCTTCACGTAAGTTGTTGGTCATAATAGCAGAAGATAAACCTTGGGCAACGCCATTTTGTATATCTAATGCATTTTCTACATCACCAGAATATTTAAGTAAATATAAAATTGGAGCAAAGGTTTCATGTTGTACAATTTCAAAAGAATTTTTGGCTTCTGCAATTGCAGGTTTTACATAGCAACCGCTTTCGTAACCTTCGCCTTCTAAAACACCACCTTCAACAACAATGTTACCTCCTTCTTTAACTACTTTTTCTAAAGCATCTTGATACATTTTTACTGCATCTTTATCTATAATTGGTCCTACGTGGTTATTTTCATCAAGTGGGTTACCAATACGTAATTGTTTGTATGCACTAACAACTGCATCTTTAACTTTATCATACATAGATTCGTGTATAATTAATCTACGAGTAGAAGTACAACGTTGACCAGCAGTACCAACAGCACCAAATACAGCGCCAATAACCGTCATTTTTACATCTGCATCTGGAGTAACAATAATTGCGTTGTTGCCCCCTAATTCTAGTAAAGATTTACCTAAACGGCCAGCAACTTCTTTAGCAACAATTTTTCCCATTCTTGTAGATCCTGTAGCAGAAACTAAAGGTACACGGGTATCTTTTGTCATCATTTCACCAACATTATAATCGCCATTTATTAGGTTGCAAATTCCTTCAGGTAAATTATTAGCAGCAAAAACCTCTGCAGCTATATTTTGGCAAGCAACACCGCACATAGGTGTTTTTTCGCTAGGTTTCCAAACACATACGTCTCCGCAAATCCAAGCCAAGGCAGTATTCCAAGCCCAAACAGCAACAGGAAAATTAAAAGCAGATATAATGCCAACTACGCCAAGTGGGTGGTATTGCTCATACATTCTGTGTCCAGGACGTTCAGAGTGCATAGTTAAACCGTGTAATTGCCTAGATAGTCCAACTGCAAAATCACAGATATCTATCATTTCTTGTACTTCTCCTAAACCTTCTTGGTAACTTTTACCCATTTCATAAGAAACAAGTTTTCCAAGAGCTTCTTTTTTTTCTCTTAATTTTTCTCCAAACTGGCGTACAATTTCTCCACGTTGTGGAGCTGGCATTGTTCTCCATGTTTTAAATGCAGATGTTGCAGCTTGCATAACTTTGCTGTAATCTTCTTTTGTTGTAGCTTTTACTTTACCAATAAGTTTACCGTCTACAGGGGAGTAACTTTCTATAATATCTCCACTAGAGAAATTGGTAGAACCAGTAGAAGTTCCTTCATTAATATCCTTAAGGCCTAATTCTTTCAAGGCGCTTTCTATTCCAAAAGATGCTGCTATTTTTGACATTTTTATAACTTTTATATTAAAAATTGTTATGTTTCTCACAAAGTTACAAATAAATGCTCTTTGTTTAACAAAATTAAAGTAATGGTTTGTGCTGTCTATTTATTAATGAAAATGACTAATCTTCATCTGCTGTAAACCTACTGTCTACAGGCATCACTGTACCACAATTATTGCAAGTACGGTGGTCTTTAGATCCATAAAATGTTTTAAAATGACTTAAAAAGTCTTTTTCTATATCATTTAATGTAAAATAGGCTTCATATAACTTATGGTTGCAATTGTCACAAAACCATAGAAGGCCATCATCTACACCAAGGTTGTTTCTTTTGCGTTCTATTACCAAGCCAATAGAGTCTTTGTGGCGTACTGGTGAATGAGGAACTTTTGCAGGGTGCAAATACATGTCTCCAGGTCCAAGTTGCATTGTTCTCTTTTTTCCGTCTTCTTGTATGTGTACTTCTATTGTGCCTTCTAATTGGTAAAAAAGCTCTTCGGTTTCGTTATAATGGTAATCTTTTCTGGCATTTGGGCCAGCAACAATCATAACTATATAATCGCCTGCATCTTTATATAAATTTTTATTACCAACAGGTGGTTTAAGTGAGTCTCTATTTTCAGAGATCCATTTGTTTAAATTAAAGGGTGCTTTTATAGACATAATTCTTTTCTTTTTTGCGCAAAATGCTTATCAAATTTAAGAAAAGAAAACAGTTTAACCGCGTCTTATTTGTATAACATTTGAGTTACGTAGTACTCACCTTGTGTATTACTTAATATAGATATGCCAGTATATTTAAAGTCGGTTTCTATATTATTCTTATGATTTTCACTTTTTAACCATGCATCTAAAATTTGTGATGCTGTATGGTACTTATTTGCTACATTTTCTGCAACAAGAGTTGCACTAGTTTCAGAAGATAAACCCTCTGCCCTTTTTATAAAATTATCATGGTTTATATCATTAACTTGTATCATATACACATTATGCTCTTTGGCATACCTATAGGCATTGTTACTTGTTTGTAATTTTTTTAAACCAATTGTAGTTCTGTGGTTGTTAATTAATGTAACTAATTCGGCTTCCATTTCTGTTACCGCAACTTCTTTGTATAATTCGTCTACACTGTCTGTGGTACAGCTTAAAAATAAAATTATAACAAGGTAAATTAAGGAGAATTTTATCTTTTTCATACTAATCAATCGTCATTTAAAAATTTGGGTTATAACAAATGTAAGTGTATAAACGTCTGTATTAGTGTTAAATACTATGTAAGACAAAATAAAATCGGTAATATGTTTCTTTCTAGATAAACTACATAGTTATGCAGATTTAGCAAAAAGAAATAAGAAATAACTTGTTTTAAAACTTAAAAACGGACTATTATTTAAAGTAATATTTATTTGTAAAAAAGTTGTGTGTAGTAGTAATCGCCATCTTGTTCATACATAACACTTATGCCAGTATGTGTATAATCACCTTCTAGGTTTGCTTTATGGCCATCACTTTGTAACCAGCTAGTTATGGTTTCTTGAGCAGATTTGTAACTATTTGCTATGTTTTCTGAAATGTAGTTTGCGCCAGTTTTTTCAGAAATTGCTTTTGCTCTTTCTTCAAAATTAGCGTGACTCAAATCTTTAGTAGTTGCCATATATATACAATGCTTTTCTGCATACTGTTTAGCTATGGTACTTTTTAATAATGGTTGCTTACCAATAGATTCTCTGTGTTTGTTTACTTGTGCAAACAATTCATTTTCTAGTTCTGCACTACTTTTAGTGCTAAGCTCATCATCTAAGTTGTCTTTAGAACAACTTGTTAAAGCAAAAGAAAAAATTAAAATTAAGTAAGGTATTTTTTTTAACATGGTTAGTGTAAAAGTGGTTATTTATTGGTTGGTTTAATTTATGGTTAAGATATGCAAAATGTTGCAACAAAAGGATAAATAATTACGTTCTATTACAATAAAATGCTTTTAACAGGATATTACCCAGTTTTCAGGGAGTATTCTACGTATTATAATCTGTACTTTTACCAAAACTAATTTTTTATGAAAACCAAGTCAATCTTTTTTGTTTTAATACTAGCCCTGTTTTTTGGGTGTAAAAAAAAGGCAACCGTTGTAGATGCTGAGTCTGCAGCTAAGTATGTAGAATATGTAGCCGGATATACAGATGGTATTATATCTACAAAAGCACCTGTGCAAATTATTTTAGCTCAACCTGTAGAGGCTTGGGAAAACGGTAAGGATTTAGATTCTGGTATACTAAAAGTGTCTCCTAATGTAGCAGGTACCTTAAAAGCTGTAAATAGTAAAACTATTGTTTTTACTCCTAAAGATGCTTTTAAACAAGATACTCAGTATACGTTTGAATTAAATATAAAAGAAATTTTTAAAGATGTTCCAGAGGATCTTGAAGAATTTGCGTTTTCTGTAAATACAATTAAACAAGAGTTTAGTGTAACGCTAAGTCCAATGCAGGCATACTCTAAAGAGTATCAATATATAGATATACAACTTAGGTCTGCAGATGATTTATCTTTAGAAACGGTAAAAAAATTAACAAAAGCCACTTATAAAGGTAAAGAGTTAGCTTTTAAATATAACAACCAACCAAAAAGCGGAACTCAGTTTCAGTTTAAGTTAGATAGTATTAGAAGGTATGCAGAGGATGAAAATTTAGTATTAACATACAACGGAAAATCTTTTGATATAGATACAGAAGGTAAAATTGATATTGTAATACCAGGTAAAAATAATTTTTCAGTATTAAACGTAGACGTAAGACAAACGGGAAGTCCTGTTGTAAGAATCAATTTTTCGGATCCATTAAAAAAAGGTCAAAATTTAAAAGGTTTAGTGGTTATAGAGAATGATGCTAATCCTAAGTTTTCTATTAAGGGTAATACTTTATATGTATACCCGTCTACATCGCATTCTGGTTCTGTTTTATTAGAGATTTTTGATGGAATACAAAGAAATGATGGTCAGAAATTAAAAAAGAAGTTTACAGAGCGTATTGCTTTTGAAGAGATTAAGCCACAAGTTAGAGTATTGTCTAACGGTTCTATTTTGCCAACATCTACTAACTTAAAAGTAAATTTTGAAGCTGTAAACTTAAGCGCTGTAGATGTAAAAGTTTTTCGTATTTATGAGAACAATGTGCTACAGTTTTTACAAGTATCAGAATTAAATGGAAACAACCAGTTAAGAAGAGTTGCAAGACCAATTGCAGGTAAAAAATTAGAGTTAATAAATGAGCTTACCGTGAATAATGGTAAGTGGCAAGCGCATGCGTTAGATTTAACAAGCTTAATTACGCCAGAGAAAGGCGCTATTTATAGAGTAGAGTTTTCATTTAAACCACAATATAGTTTATACTCTTGTGATGATACTAATTTTTCTGATGAAGAAGAAAAAGAGGAGTCTTTTGATGAGGAAACAGAAAGTAGTTATTGGGATAATGCAGAAAGTTATTACGACAATAGTTATAGTTGGAGCGAGAGAGAAAATCCTTGTCATACATCATACTACGTAAATAAAAAAGTAGGTGTAAATATATTAGCAACAGATATTGGTGTTACCGTTAAAAAAGGATTAAACAAAAATTATTTTGTAGCTGTAGCAGATTTAATTACAACCAAACCAATCTCTGGAGCAAAAGTTACATTTTATAATTACCAACAACAAGAGTTAGGCTCTGTAACTACTAATGCAGAAGGAGTTTCTTTTTATGATGCAGATCATCTTGCATTTTTTGCAGTAGCAGATTTTAAAGGTCAAAAAACATACGTAAAACTTAATGATGGTAATGCACTATCTGTAAGTAAGTTTAAAGTAAACGGAGTAAAATTACAAAAAGGAATAAAAGGATATATTTTTGGCGAACGTGGTGTTTGGCGTCCAGGAGATATGTTGCACTTGTCATTTGTTTTAAATGATAATGCTAATAAGTTACCTGCTAATCATCCTGTAAAATTAGAATTGTTAGATCCTTACGGTAAAATAGTACACAGAGAAATTAAAACATCTGGTGTAAATAACTTTTATAATTTTCCAATACAAACAGATGAAGAAGCACCAACAGGAGACTGGTTGGCAAGAGTGTCTGTAGGTGGAGCTCAGTTTACAAAAACTATAAAAATTGAAACTATAAAACCAAATCGTTTAAAAATTAAGAACGATTTTGGAGCTGGTATTCTTAAAGGAGGGAATCCTATAAGCGGAACAATGGAAGTTAAATGGTTGCACGGTGCAGTTGCAAAAAATTTAAATACAGATATTGCAGCTAAGTTTAATACCAAAGTAACTACTTTTAAAAACTACCCAGGGTTTATTTTTGATGACCCAAGTAGAGCATTTTCTGCAGAAGAACAAGTTGTTTACAATGGTAAAATAAATGAAGAGGGTAAAGCAAAATTCTCTATAAATCCGCAGTTAGAAAGTAACCCTCCAGGAATGTTACAGGCAGCTTTTGTAACTAAGGTATATGAAAATGGGGGAGATTTTAGTACCGATGTTTTCACAAAAGAATATTCTCCTTACCAAACATATATTGGTCTTAATGTACCAAAAGGTGATAAGTCTAAGGGGATGTTACTAACAGATGTAAAACATAATTTTGAGGTTGTTTCTGTAGACCAAGATGGTAAACCAAAAGCAGCTAAAAACTTAAAAGTAGCCATATACAAAATACAATGGCGTTGGTGGTGGGAGACTTCAGAGGACAACCTTACACACTACGGAAATAGTGGTTATAGAAACAAAGTTTATGAAACTACAATTAGTACAAACTCTAAAGGAAAAGGTAATTTTGAGTTTGAATTAAAATACCCAGACTGGGGTAGATATTTAGTAAGAGTTGAAGATGAAAATGGCGGGCACGCAACAGGTAAAGCTGTTTATATAGATTGGCCAGGTTGGGCAGGTAAGTCTAAAAAGAACGATCCGTCTGCGGCTACAATGTTATTATTTTCATCAGATAAAGAAAAATACAACGTTGGTGAAACAGCAACCTTTACTTTTCCTAGTTCAGAAAATGGTAGAGCGTTAGTAACAGTAGAAAATGGTAGCGAGGTGCTAGAATCTCTTTGGGTAGAAACTCAAAAAGGAGAAACTAAATTTACTATACCTATGACCAAAGAGTACACGCCAAACGTGTTTATTCATATTTCATTATTGCAACCACACGCATCTACACAAAATGATTTACCTATACGTATGTATGGTGTAATTCCAATTTCTGTAGAAAATAAAGAAACAAAGCTAGAGCCAGAAATTGATATGCCAGATGTGCTTAGGCCAGAGGAAACAATTAATGTTGAGGTAAGCGAAAAAGAAGGCAAGGCAATGACGTATACTATTGCTATTGTAGATGAAGGTTTATTAGATTTAACTAGGTTTAAAACACCAAACCCTTGGGGAACTTTTTATGCCAATGAAGCATTGGGAGTAAAAACTTGGGATATTTATGATGATGTTATTGGTGCTTTTGGTGGTAGAATAAATCAGGTATTTGCAATTGGTGGTGATGATGAATTAGCAGGTGCTAAAAATAAAAAAGCAAATAGGTTTGAGCCTATGGTTGTGCATTTAGGTCCGTTTAAATTAGAAAAAGGACAAACTAAAGCTCATAAAATTAAAATACCTAAATATGTAGGCTCCGTAAGGACTATGGTTGTTGCAGCAGATGCAGAGAAAGAAGCATACGGTAGCCAAGAGAAAACTACGCCTGTACGTAAACCATTAATGATTTTAGCATCATTACCACGTAAAATGACACCTGGTGAATCTGTAATATTACCAGTTACTGTTTTTGCTATGGAGAAAAAGGTTAAAAACGTAAAAATAAAAATTAAAGAAAATAAGGCATTTACTATTGAGGCCGGTAATAGCAAATCGTTAAGGTTTGATACTCCGGATGAGAAAATGGCATACTTTGTCCTAAAAGTATCAGACTTTAAGGGCATTGGTAAGGTGGTTGTAGAGGCTTCAGGTAATGGAGAAAAAGCATCTTTTGAGATTCCAATAGATGTTGTAAATCCTAATCCTGTTACGGCAGACGCATCAAACTATATAATAGACCCTAACAGTAGAAAAACTATTAATTTAGAGACATTTGGTGTTGCTGGTACAAATACAGCGTCAATAGAACTATCTACATTGCCACCAATGAATTTTAATGGTAGAATGCAATACTTAATTCGTTACCCACACGGTTGCGTAGAGCAAACTACATCTGGTGCTTTCCCTCAGTTATTTTTAGCAGATATTTTTGATATGCCTAAAGCTAAAAAACAACAAGTACAGAAAAATGTAGAAATGGCTATAAACCGTTTAGCAGGTTTTCAAACGTCTAACGGAGGCTTGTCATATTGGCCGGGTCAGTCTAGAGCTAATGATTGGGGAACAACTTACGCTGGTCACTTTATGTTAGAGGCAGAAAAAAGAGGTTTTGTATTACCAATAGGTTTTAAATCTAAATGGATTACATACCAGAAAAACGTAGCTAAACAGTACAGAAGTAGTGGTAGATATACATTGTTGCCACAAGCATACCGTTTGTATACACTAGCTTTAGCTGGTAGTGCAGATGTTGCGTCTATGAACAGGTTACAAGAAACAAAAGACTTGTCTAACCAATCTAAATTAAGACTAGCAGCAGCGTACGCACTTATTGGTCAGAAAGCAGTAGCTGTAAAATTAATGAACAGTGCAACATTAGATTTTAGTAATGGCAAGCATAATTATGATACGTATGGTTCTACCGAGCGTAACAAAGCTATGGCTTTAGAAACTATGGTTGTTATGCAAAACAAGCAAACATCTCAGCAGTTGGCTAAAGAGGTTGCAGAAGCTTTAAATAGTGATAAGTATATGAGTACGCAGAGTACAGCGTATAGCTTACTTGCAATAGCTAAATTTGCAGATTTAGTTGGCGGTAAAGGAATAAAGGCTACTATAAAAGTAAATGGTAAAGACGATAAAGTTAGCACAAGCAAAACGTTAGCAAATAGAGTGCTTTCTATTAAAAACGGAAGCAATACAATAGATATTAAAAATAACGAAGGCAATACGCTTTATGTAACTTTAGTTAATAGTGGTAAGTTGCCTGTAGGTCAAGAAAAAACGGTGCAAAACAACCTAGATGTAACTGTAGTTTATAAGTCTAGAAATGGAAGTGTTATTGATGCGTCACAAATACAACAAGGAACAGATTTTGTTGCTGAGGTTGTACTTAAAAACACAACAAATACTAAAATTGAAGACGTAGCACTAACAGAAATTTTCCCTAGTGGTTGGGAAATTGTAAATACACGTTTTACAGATTTTGGAAACTTTGCAGAAAACAATGTAACCTATACAGATTTGCGTGATGATAGAGCTAATTTCTATTTTGATTTAAGAGATAATCAAACTAAAAGCTTTAGAATATTATTAAACGCATCTTACTTAGGAACGTATTATTTACCAGGAGTACAGGCAGAGGCAATGTATGATAGTGATTACTTAGTACGCACAAAAGGACGTTGGGTAGAGGTTGTAAAATAAGTACAACTTCTACGCAACCTTTTTAAAATTTTAGATTCTAATTAGTATATAATAATTTAAAAATTAGAACTATGAAATTAAAATTAGCTTGTGTTAGTTTGCTTGGTGTTTTATTCTTGAATTGCTCGTCTGATGATAATGGTGCAACTTGTGCTAGCGATTATACAGGAGAGTTAAAAGAAGAGGAAACTTTATTACAAGGTGCTTGGGCGTTAACAGCAGTAGAATCTAGCGTAGCAATAGACTTAACAGATGATGAAGAAGATAATCCTTTAGAAGATATTTTTGCACAAAGTTCTGACTGTTTAAATGATGCTGCATATAATTTTAATGCAGATAGAAGTTTTACCTTTAAGCAAGGGCTAACAGCAACAGATTGTGATCAAAAAAGTGATATAGCAGGTACGTGGCAGTTAGTAGGTAATGTGTTAAGTTTTTCTAGTGTGTGCACTATTTTTAGTTCGCAAATAGAGTTGAATGATGATGATACAAATTTTACAATAACAAGTAGGACAAACCTTAGAGATGTAAACAATAAAATTGTAGAGGCAGAGGTAACCTACACGTACACTAAAAATTAATAAAACAACTATAACTTAGAGCGTCTAAGTATAACTTAGGCGCTTTTTTTATGTTTAAAAAAGTAAATTGTTTAAAGTGTTTCTGTAGTAGAATCTTCGGTTTGGGTTTCTTCTAAAACAAAAGCAAATACCAGTTCACCAATAGTTTTTATAGGTGTATACAGCGTAGAGCTCTCTATAGTTTCTTCTTTTACAATTTGTAAATTTTGGTTGGCCTTATCTAAAAAAAGAAGTAGACCACCAATAATAACAGCAACTTTTAAAGCACCAAATAGTCCACCTGCAATACTGTTTAAAGATCCAAGCATAACGGCATTTGCTACTTTGGTAAGTAATTTGCCCACTAAATTAATAATAAGTACAACAACAATAAACGTTAAAATAGAAGAAGAAATATGAATAGTACTTTGGTTCCATTCCCATTTTTCAGTAAGGTAGTTGCCAATAATATAAGAGAAATGAATAGCAGCATAAATACCAGCAATTAAAGCAACAAGGGAGGCTAACTCTACTAAAAGTCCGTTTTTAACGCCTTTGTAAAGTCCCCAAATTAGTAGTATTCCTAGTATAATGTCTAAAAAATTCATTCTCAAGTGTTTTTACAAATATAGGATATTGATTTGTACCTTTACATCTTTATAAAAAACAGAAGAAAATAGAATCAATTTGTAACTATAACAATGTCAAGAGATACAGAACTAAAAGAGAGATGGACAGTTTTAGTAGAAAAACTATCTGCGCAATTTGCAGACGGTGATGTTCTAGAGCTAGATGCAATTATATACTTGGTTGGCATACAAGAATTAGGAAAACCACACGCTAAATATAAAAAGGACGAGAAAATAAATTTAATGCATATTGCCATCTGTAGGTTGTTAGAACCTTATGGGTATTATGAATTTGAAATGTTTGATGAAGACGGATGGCCACACTATACAATAAAAGAAGAGCTACCAACATTAAAAGCAGGTGAGCAAAGTGTTTTAATGAAAGAAGCACTAGTAAACTACTTTATAGAAAAACAATATATAGAATAAGTTTTTAGGTTGATGTTGCTAAAGTAATTTTAATGATAATGATGAATACTACACCCTATTACGCAGTAATTTTTACATCAACCAAAATAGAAGAAGATAGCGGCTATAACCAAATGGCGACTCAAATGGAAGAACTGGCTAAAGAGCAAGCTGGTTTTATAGGTATAGAAAGCGCTAGAGAATCTGTAGGTATTACCGTAAGTTATTGGAGCAGTTTAGAAGCTATTGCCAACTGGAAAAAACAAACAGACCATAAATTAGCACAAGAAAAAGGTCGTAAAGAATGGTATACTTGGTTTAAAGTACGAATTTGTAAAGTAGAGCGCGAGTATGAGTTTTTTAAATAAACTAAAACATACGCGTGTTGGTAGGTTTTTGGCTAAGCATCCTAAAAAAAGTATAGTTGTAACAGTACTGCTTATTGCCTATTATTTTTGCTTGCCCAAGCAACTTTTTAAAGCGCCAACAGCAACCGTTGTAGAAAGTGCAGAAGGGGTGCTTTTAGGGGCGCAAATAGCTAGTGATGGTCAATGGCGTTTTCCGGAGGTGGATAGTATTCCAAAAAAGTTTGAGCATTGTTTACTACAGTTTGAAGATGCACATTTTTACAACCACGTTGGGTTTAATCCGGTTTCTATAGTAAAAGCTGTTGGGCAAAATATAAAAGCTGGTAAAACAGTACGTGGCGGTAGTACCATTACACAGCAAGTTATACGTTTAGCACGTAAAGGAAAGAGCAGGTCTTATGCAGAAAAACTGGTAGAACTTATTTGGGCTACTCGGTTAGAATTTAGAGAAAGCAAAGAAGAAATATTAAAAATGTATGCTAGCAACGCACCTTACGGAGGTAATGTGGTTGGGTTAGAAGTAGCTTCTTGGCGTTATTTTGGACTAAAATCTCATCAATTATCATGGGCAGAAACGGCAACTTTAGCTGTTTTGCCAAATGCACCTAGTTTAATATATCCTGGTAAAAACCAGCAACGTTTATTAGTAAAAAGAAACAAATTGCTACGTAAACTTTTAGATAAGGATATAATTGATGAAACAACATACAATTTAGCCTTATTAGAAGAGTTGCCTCAAAAGCCATATGCTTTGCCACAAACTGCTCAGCATTTAGTAACACACATATCAAAAAAACATAAAGGAGAACGTATAGTAAGTAGTATTAATGCGCCTTTGCAAACAAGTGTAAATGCTGTGGTTCAAAAACATTATTCGCACTTAAAACAGAACCAAGTTTTTAATGCAGCGGTTTTAGTTTTAGATGTACATACACGTAAAGTTATGGCGTATGTGGGTAATACAAAAACAGATAAAAATCACCAAAAAGATGTAGATATGGTACAAGCTACACGTAGTACTGGTAGTACCATAAAACCATTATTATATACTGCAATGTTAGATGCCGGTGAGTTGTTACCGGATATGCTAGTGGCAGACGTGCCTACGCAAATAGCCGGGTATTCGCCGCAAAATTTTAATGAAGATTTTAGTGGTGCTGTAGAGGCTAAAAAAGCATTGGCAAGGTCTTTAAATATACCTGCGGTTAGGTTGTTACAATCTTACGGATTACAGAAGTTTAGAGACCAGTTAGATTTGTTTAATTTAAAAGGAATAAACAAATCTGCAGATCATTACGGGTTAACACTAATTTTAGGAGGAGCAGAAAGTAGCTTGTGGGATTTATGTAAAACCTATGCATCTATGGCATCTACGGTAAATCATTTTAATGCAACCTCTAGTGAGTATTTTACAAAAGAATTTGCAGAACCTATTTTAAAGGCTAATGCAAAAGTAGATTTTGGAGAAAAATCTAACCAAAAAACAATTTTTGATGCAGCAAGTATTTACCTCACTTTTGAGGCAATGAAAGAGGTAAACAGACCAGAAGGACAAGAATCCTGGGAGTTTTATGACTCATCTAAGCAAATAGCTTGGAAAACCGGTACTAGTTTTGGAAACAAAGATGCTTGGGCAATTGGCGTTACAAAAGACCAAGTAGTTGGTGTTTGGGTTGGTAATGCAGATGGTGAGGGAAGACCAAATATAACAGGAGTTTCTAGTGCAGCACCTATTTTGTTTGATGTTTTTAACGTGTTACCCAAAACAAATTGGTTTTTGCAGCCATTAGATGAGTTTACAGAGGTAGATGTTTGTGCCAATAGTGGTTATTTAGCAACACCCAATTGTCCGGCTAAAAAAATAAACATACCTGCTAAGCAAAACTATGTAAAAGCTTGTCCGTACCATAAGCTAGTACATTTAGATGCTAAGCAACAGTTTCAGGTAAATACGTCTTGTGAGTTAGTAGAAAATATGGTTACAAAGCCTTGGTTTGTTTTGCCTCCATTACAAGAGTTTTATTATAAAAAAACCAATGTAACCTATAAAACGTTACCAGATTTTAGAGTAGATTGTAAAACGGAAAACGCCAAGGTAATGGAGTTTATTTATCCTAAAAGTGGCGCAAAAATAACCTTGCCTAAAAATTTTGAAGGAGAAACTAATGAGCTTGTTTTAAAATTAGCACATGCAAAATCTAAGACTAAAGTTTTTTGGTATTTAGATGATAGGTTTGTAAAGCAAACGACAACATTTCATGAAATAGCTATTTTGCCAAAACCAGGAGTACACAAAATTACTGTTGTAGATGAGGTTGGTAATGATGCTGTTATTTGGGTAACAATACTAGAGTAGTTGTAATTACTCTAGTATTGTAGTGAGTTTTATGGTAACAAAACACTTGCAATTTTAAATTTTAGTTCTTTTAAAGCTTGTTCGCTTTCTACTAAAATTTCTATAGTCCAATTAGGCTGCGCTTCTTCTTTTAAGCTAATACTAAGCTTATGTGAGCCATACTTACTACTGCCGTAATTCATTTTTTCACCATCAGCATTGTAAATTAAAATTTCAACAATTTTCTCGTCAGGATCTTCTACATAGAAAGACAATGCGTTTTCATTTCCAAAGCTTCCAAAACCATCAAAAAACTGTTTAAAAGCATCAACAGTTTCTGCCATACCTTCTGCTATTACTCCAGACTCTTTTAACTCTTTAAGCTTTTTTTGGTATTCTTTTTCATCTTTTTCTTTAAGTTTTTCTAAAGCAGCTTTGTCTACTAGGGTTACTTTAACGTCTTTGTATTTTTTACTAAGTAAATTTTTATTGTAGTAGTTAAGCGGATTTTTAATTACTACTTTCCCTCCATTAGCTTCTGTAGGACTAAAATATTTTAAAACACCTTCTATATTAACCAAATTAGTGGCTTTACGCGTTGGTGCTTCAAGCTTAAAATCTAGTTCGTTATTATTGCTATAGTCATCTCCAAAAAAACTTTCTTTTTTTTGTAATGAGCTGCCATCATCTGCAGATGCGCTAGTGATAGATTTTATTTTTACTTGGTTAAATTCATCAACCTTAATACCTTTAATTAAAGCGGTAAGTTCTACAAAACTTTTATCAGACTCTAAATGTCTTTCCTCTTTAATATCATTTACAAACAAATTTACATCTTGTGCTAATGTTAGCTTAGAGCATAATCCTAGGGCAATACAGATAAGAACTTTTTTTGTCATTTGTTGTTGTTTTTAAAATTGAATGGTAGAAAAATAAATGGTCTTTTTGTAACCCGCTGTATACAGTTTATTTCGTATTTTTTTATACTGCTGTACGTGTGTTGGTGTGTAAATAAAGTATGTAGGAATCTCTTGGCTATCTACTGTTAAAAACAAAGGTATTAATGCTTCAGTTTTGTTTTCTAATGGTAATTTATGCATTACCTTATATTCGCATTTTATGCCTTTTGTTTCATACTCCTTTGTTATTTCACTAATGGCAATAATAGCATCAACTCTAAGTTTACCAGACACATTAACTGCTGGCATATTTATATTTAGTTCATGGTTAATGTTGGTTTTAAAGGTAAGGTTTTCTTGTACTTGGTAAGCTTCTTGATACTGAAAAAATAAACCTTCGTCTAATAAATTATTTACTTTTTTGGTTCCTATTGCGCTTCTAATTAAAATAATTGGAGTAATAATTATAAAAATGATGATTGCTAAAATAAGACCTATTAAAGACGATATAATTGCTCGTCCGCTAAAGCAGCTTTTAAAAATTAGATCCCAGTAATTGGCAATGGAGTTTGTTTGAAAACAGTATTTAACTATTTTAATAATGTTTCCAGAATTGATAAAAAAATTAATAAGTAAAATAATGACACCTGCTACTAATAAGAGTACTCTTAGTCCGTCCATAAGGTTATAAATTTGGTTAAGGTTATTTGTTTTAAGCCTATACTTAAAACTGGTTAAAATTTATAACGGAGCTATTTTTGTAAAAGTACTTTTGTGTAGTTTTTTTAGCTATTATGCATAAAATTAGGAGTATTAGTACATTGTATTTGGGTTTTTAGATGCTTTGGGTATTTGCTGTATAGCATCCCAGTGTTCTACAATTTTGCCGTTCTGGTCAAATCTAAAAAAATCCATAGTAACGTATTGGTCGTTACCGGGCCACGTTTGGTGCGTGTGTAAAGCTACAAGGTTACCCTCTGTAATGGCTCTAACAAACTCAATGCTTTTGTCTGGGTATTCTGTCTGCATGCGCTCAAAATACGCTATAAAACCAGCGGTACCATTTTCTACGTCTGGGTTGTGTTGTATATACTGGTCACCAACATATAATTCTACCGCTTTTTTAGGGTTGCCCAAATATGCAGTTTTGTAAAATGCAATTGCTTTTTCTTTTAAGTTAAGGCTCATAGTTGCTTTTTATTTTAAAGGTACTAATTTTTAGTAGTAGTGCCTTTAACAATTATATGAGTGTTGCTTAAGAGTGATGTTTTACCGCACGCTATACTAAAATACTCTAGTTATTTATTTCTTGTGGCTTGCTAGAGTTTAGTATTAATTTTAGCGCATTTTTATATTTACTTTCTATACCAATTAAACCGTATGTTGTTTCTCCTTTTTTAAGTACAGTTCCGTTTATGCTGTAAGTTAACAGATCTTGTTTAAATTTTTTGTTAGCAGAACTTGCGGCAATCATATTGCCACCTGCAAGACCAGGCCCTATAGCTAAACCAATAGGAATAGAATTAGTGTTTTCTCGGGTATAGCCATTTCTAGTTGTTTCTGTACTAGTTGTGTACAAGTTTAATGGGGTTAAAAATAAATACCACAAATAAGAAGCCGGACTCTGTTTTAGAGATTTGTAAACATACTCGTTGTCCATAACATAAATCTCAGTGCCATTTGCCTGGGTTAATTTAACGTCTTCTCCAAAGACTAAATCTTTACTTGAATTGTTGGTAATTTTTACTGCTATAACTTTAATCCCTTTTTTTATTTCTTTTTTAGCATATTTCTTACTTAGTAAATTATATCTGTAATCAAATTTTATACTATCAGTTACATTTGTGCCTAAGTATCTCATAGAATTTAGCTCCAATGTTTTATAGCCAGAAGCACAACTTTCTAATAAAATAATTGATAATATTATTAGGAGTGTTTTAAAGAAATTCATTTTTTTTTGGTTGTAATTTTGGTTAGTTTTTTTGAGGGGTAAGGTCTTATTTTACTCTGGTATATTTTATAGTGTAATTTTCTATTTGGTTATTACCGTTAGAATCTTGGTATGTTTCAGAAAATGAAGCAGTGTGTATGTTGTTTTCCATAGAAAAAACAATGGTTCTTACTTCGTTAATATCTCCGTCATCAGATATAACTCTATATTCAGAATCTTTAATTTTTTCCCAACTTCCAGAGTTGTCTTCAAACTGTATACAACCACTAGTACTTTGTTGGTCTGGCTCCGAGTATAATTTTATTAGGTTTCCGTCTTGTAGGTACTCATCTGTATCTAAAGACTCACAAGAAGATAGTGTTACTTTAGTACCGTTTACAGACTTCTCTGTAATTTGCCATTTTCCTATTAAAAGCTCTATGTCTTTTTCGCTGTTAGTATCGTCGTCATTAGAACAGCCTATTATTGCAACTAAAGCAAATAGGTAAACAAAATTTTTTATCATAAGTCTTTACTATAAATACCTGTTTTAAGGTTTGTTATTTTGCAGGCGAATATAAGAAAAGACTTACTATTAATAAAAATATAATTGCAAGTATAATTAAGGTAGTTTTTATTACTTACTACGCATTGCCATATTTCTAAGATCTATAAGAGTTTGCTCTGCATCTTTACTCTCAAAAGAAAGTAGCGACCTATTATTCATTATTAGGTATTTTTCTTGACTTTTGTCTTCGTTTTGCATTTCTACCGTAGTGTATTTAGATCTTTTTAAATGAAAAGACTTTGGGTATCCTATTTTATCAAACGAGTAATGTTTAGCAGCTCTAAATTTCTTTTTTAACACTAGATTATCTCCAATAACACGTGCATCACAGATATACATAAATTGGTATACAATAAAACCAATAAGCGCTATAAAAACAGCAGCAGCTATAATCATCCCCATATGAAACTCTTGCTCTTGGGTAACATTTGCTAATACCGGAATCATTATTAGTATTACAATTGTGCCTAAGTACAAGCCAAGGTTGGTCCAGTTAGATGATAATTTTATTTCTGTGTTACTCGCCATTTTTTTCTTTTAAAGATATTACGTTTTTTTTAAATACTATGAAGATATTGATTACAATCTTCAACAATAAAATCTGGAATTAAATCATATTGATTAGGGTCTAGTTGACAAATTAATTCATTCTCTATGTGAAATGTCTCATTAATAAACTTTCTCAAAACACTAGGGATTTTATTAATTTTATCGTCATAAATGAGTCTGAATATATTTAACTTGGTGTAGTTGCTATCAGAGTTTAAATACAAAGATTTTAGGTATTCGGAATCGTTTAAGTTATTAAGAAGATGTTCGTAATCAAAACTTGTGATTGATTTTTTTATTTTTTGTACACCTAGATTAAAATCTTCTTCTGATAAGCTATCACTTTCTATTTCTTTTCTGTGGTCAGTACATTCGTTAATACTTCTTTTGTGAAATAAATTTGATAGTACTTCATACTCATTACCTAAGTCATCTAATATTTCATAATGTCTTCTCAGGTAAATTAATTTTATTAAATCGTCTAAATCTGAATTTAATGCTTTATTGCAAATTTGAGCAAATGACATTAAATTGTTTTTGTTTATTTTAGTTTCAGTTAATTGACCATTTTTATTAGATAAAAAACTAGAGCTAGAAAGATTATTAAATTCTTTAAGAACTTTGACTGTATCAATAACTGGATCCAAATCGTGAGTTAGCATAAGGACAGTTTTATTCAGGAGGCAATCGATACTTTTACCTCTAAATAACATATGCATTATTGCATATTTTTTACTTTTATCAAATGAAGAAATTGGATCGTCAAGTATTATTAAATCAGGATTTTTATGTAATGCTTCATACATAAATAGAACTAAAGAAAAAGCATTTTTTTCTCCAAAACTTAAGTACTGTTTGCCTCCATTAATTAAATTGGTTGATTCGGTATGTTTTAGAAGTAATTTGTAATTATCTGAATTACTAATTTCAATCTCAACAGTATATTTGTAACCAGCATTAGTTAAAAATGAATTAATACTTTTTCTATGTTTTTGAATGAGTTTCTTGACTAATCTTTTTTGTTTATTAATTTCTCCTTCAAGAATACCAACTTTTCGAAGAACAGTATCTAGGGAAGAATTCAAAGAATTTATAGCTTCATTAGTTTTAATTGAATTTAACCTATCAAATAAGTCTATATTGATTTTTAAGCTCTTTAATTTTTCTTCAGCTCTTTCTTCGCTAAAGCTAAGACGAGATATGTTTTTAAGAGTTCTTAATTTTGAGAGCAAATTATCAATTTGTTGTTTTACAACAATAATATAGTCCATTTCAGAGTCTTCCAATCCAGACTGTTTCTCAGTTATATTTTTGAGAGTGGAATTTGTACTATCTGAAAAATACTCACCTAGGTTTTGAATGGCTTCAATTATTACGTTGAAATTTTTTATTACACTTTTATTATAGAAAGTTGAGACTGATTTTATTGTTTCTTTTTTCTCAGTAGTGGGAGAGGTGCAATATGGACAGTCATCTGATATTTCAAGAAACTCTTCACCTTTATCTTGCCAGTCTAACCATTTTACACAACTTTTATCTTTAATTAATTTGCTGTATCCTTTTAAGGAATTAGGAATATGTTGAATTGTATTTCCGTTTTCAAGACCTTTGTAAAGTGCCGAACTTTTGGAAAGACCTGATTGTGTAGATTTAAAACTCTTAGATAAATTTTCTAAATCCAAAATCACTTTATCAAGTTCTTCATTTTCCGAATACACTTTTTTGATTTCGGAAAGTAGTTCCTCTATTTGATTGGTGTAGTTTTTAAACTCTTGATTTTCAATGAATATTTGGTAACTATTTGTGATTAATTCATCTTCTTTAAAAAGAAATTGATTTAAGTATTCTTCATTAAATATTAAAATACTTTCTATTTCTTCACTTGATTGAATTTCTGGAAATATTTCCGGTTCTGATTCTCTATGTTTAAAAGGTATTAACTCTTTTAACCTTTCCGGAGATTCAGTATTGTATTTTATAGCTCTTGTTAGTGTACTTTTTCCAGTTCCATTAATTCCAAATTTGATATTTAGTTTATTGTTTAATATTTTAATTTTCCCTTTATCAATATTGTTACAGTTTTTTATTTCTATTTCCATTTTTCACTAGTTGTTTTAGTTTATGATTTATTTCATTAATAAATTGTCATAGGCTGAAAAAGAACTCTTCAATTTACTCCCTTCTTTTTTATCAAAAAAACGGATTTCCGTAATTGGTATTCAATAATGTATAGTTTGCAGTTTTTTAAGGGTATTTGGTAGGTGTGTATTTGTGTGTGGCAATGTAAGTGGCTCTATTGCAAACAAAAACCTTTACTTTTTAGAGGTTTGTCTAAATAGTAAAGGCTTAATTTTTATGGTAAATTGGTAAAAGTTATTCTGTTTCTTCTACTTCTTTTAAAGAATAAATAATTTTAGACATATTATCCTTGTGTCTATCTTTTCTGTCTGCTAGTGTCCAAGAGAATATTTGGTAATAATCTTCTTTGCCTTGGTACAAACCTATGGCGTATACAATATCTAAACCGTCTATTTGCCCATTTATAAAAGCTGTTTTAGCAGGCATATTGTTTACTATAGTATCTGTTACTTTAGAGACTTTAGGGTTTACTATGGCCTCCTTAAAATTATCTGAAATTAGTTTGTAGTACCCGTTAATATCATTTTTGTACTCGCCTGTTACGTCTTCGTCAATTACCGGTTGTACGTCTATTATTGGCTCATGAATAGCTATAACATAAAACTCTCTTATTGCGTTTTGGTATTGTAAAGATGCATCATCATTTAAGTCTCTAGTTTTAGATAAAAAAGAAGGCAGTGTAAGCTCAAACTTATTTTCTACGGTTACTGTTTCATAACTGTCTTTTGCGCCACAAGAATATAGTAATAACGCTGTTGCTGCTAGTACTAACGTGTATTTAAGGCTGTTTTTTGTGTAAATCATAATATATGGTTTTGTTATTTAATGGTGTTATAAAACATAGGTGGCAAATAGTTTTTCTAAGGTTTCTTCTGGGTTATTGCATAAACCAGGGTGTGTTTTAGAGCTTTGTATAACGGTGCTCCTAGAGGCGGCTAACCACCTAAACCTGTCAGATAGCTCTAACTTACCAATTGGTCCGCCAGCGGGTTCACCTTTACAAACCAGTTCCCAGGCTTTTAGGTAATCTTGCAGCAAATTATAGTCTAGATCCTTACAAAAAGCCTCTAATTTGGTGCGGTCTATACGGTATTTTACACCTAAAAACTTTTTTCGTTTGCTAAATAAAATAACACCAATATTAAAAAACTCTTCGCGTTCTACTTTGGGTACAATGCGTATAACGGCATATTCAAACGTAACTTTATCTTGCATCTTTAGCTTCTTTTATAAGCGCGTCTACCATACCAAGTTTTGCATTTAAATACTTGGTGTAAGCAGCTCTCATTTGCGCAGGAGTTAAAGAATCGGTTTGGTTTATAAGCCAGTCTTCAGGTATATTATTGGTAATATCTTCTATAATTTGTGGTGTAATTTTGCTTGTAATTTCTTGTTTTGCGTACTCTAGCTCTGTAGCTTGTGGCAATAATACGTGGTCTTTTATTAAGGGAAAAGTTCTGGTTAGGTGGTTCTCCCACAAAGGCCAGTTGTGATGAAAATAAAAACTTGCACCATTGTCTATTACCCAAAGCTCTTGGTTCCAAATAAGTAAATTGGTGTTTTTTGCCGTACGGTCTATATTGCTAATAATACTGTCTAGTAGCACCACTTTAGAAGCGGTTTTTGCATCTACGGTAGTTACTAACGGATCAAAAGTTATAGCGCTAGATAAATAGTGTAGTCCTAAATTTAAACCAACGCTAAATTTTAGTAAATCCTGAATTTCTTCGTCTGGTTCTGTTTTGCTAAAAGAGTCGTCTAGGTTAGCAAATACCAATTCTGGTACTTTTAATCCAATAGCACGTGCAAGCTCGCCGCCAATAAACTCGGCAATAAGTGCTTTTGTGCCTTGGCCTGCGCCTCTAAATTTTAAAACATAAAGGAAATCGTCATCTGCCTTAACAATAGCAGGTAAAGAGCCACCTTCTCGTAAAGGTTGTACATATTGCACAACGTTTACGGTTCTAATGTCTAATTTGTTCATACATCTAAGGTACTAAAATTTACAAGTTGTACAGTTGTTATTTGCTTAGCAAACGTACTAATTGCGGTCTGTACAGATTGTCTTTTTCGTTTAAACCAATGGTGTTTAGTAAAAAATTAAAGTTTACAAAAAGCTCTGCATTTTCTTCATTATCCTCTAAAAATATTTTAAATCTGCTACTACCACTTTTGTAATCTACATCATCTTGATTAAGGTTAGCGCAAGTAAAAATTTGTTCTTGTTTTAAAGCATATTCTTTAGCAGGTAAATTGTATTTTTTACGCATAAAGTTTAATAATCTGTTGCTTTGCTCTCCAATAGAAGTAAATTTAATGCCATTATCTATAAACATATTTTTTGGCTCGCCATTTACAAAACCTGCTTTAATCTCTTTTTTTAAAGACACAAGCATACCAATGGTATCATTATCTACGGTAGCCTTAATGGTGTATTGGTAATAGTCTTTATCTTCTTTAGTGTTTGTAATAGTAAACGGAAAATCTATAAAACCATCTACCGCGTATAGGTTAGATAAATTGCTTACTTTTTGCTTTTCGTCTGTTTTACAACTTGCAATGGTTAGTAAAATAAGGGTTGTAATGGCTAGTATTTTTTTCATATTTTTTATTTATTCAAATTGCATTCCACTTTGTATGTCAAACTCTTTTTGTTCTTCAGTAGACATTTGGTCACGTAGCACCCTAATAGTGTATGCGCCTTTGGTAATATTTTGGTCAAAGTACATCCAGTCACTAATGTTAGACTCGTCTACATTAATAGTATCTCCTAATTTTACATTAATTTCATATAATGGTGTGTTACCAACAATACCTTTAAATTTTGAGCCGTCATAAGTTACATCTTGTATCCAAATATGTTCTGCACTACCATCTGAATCACTAAATTTTTGCTTTAGTGTAAAGCCATAGTAGTTTTTATTATTGCTTTGAATAGCTGTTTTAAAGATAGATAGAGTTTTGTTTGCTTTGGCAATAGCTTGGTTCATTGCAATGTTTTCATCTGCTATGTTAATTACGTCTGGCTCACCTTCACGTTCTATTTTAGAGGTTGAAGTTTCTTTGCAAGAACTAATTAAAAGTGTAAGAACAGCTGTAATAGTTAATATTTTTTTCATATTTAGTTTAAATTATTTTATACGTACGCTTTCAAAATCGTTTTTTATTTTGTCTAAAGTAGGACTTAAAAATACCATATACAGTATAATTAAAAGTCCAAAAAGCATAAAGTCTGGTTTAAGAAATAGGATGATAAAAGCAGCCCCCTCTAAAATTGCCCATCTTATAATTGATGCAGTTTGGTACACACCAAATTTGTCTTTAAGCTCTTTAATGTCCTTGGCTTGTTTTAGTGTGTTTTTAAACACAAAATTACTAGTAAAAACGGCAATTAGCGGTAATGCTAAAAATACGACTGAATAGGCATCTAAAGCAGGAACTTTAAAACTTTTTAAAGCAGTAATATCTCCTAAAGTAAAATAAATAAGAACTACCCCAAAGGTAATAGCTAAGTGAATAATTTTTAATGTTTTTATTTTCTGATCCATAATTTTATGTTACTTATTATAAGTCTTAGTTCTTAGTCTTTTTTTTCTCTTTTTTACACTCATTTTTCACCTCTAAAAAAAATCGTTTTGGCTTTAGCTCTTTATTTATTTAGGTAAAAATCTATTTGGATCTTCTTTTGCTTTGCGCTCCAGTTCTATTTGTTCTGCAGAACGTGTATTTGTATTAGTGGCAATTGGTTTTTTAGCTTCTTTAGGTTCTGCAGCTTTTTTACCTCCAAAAAACGAGAGTAAAATAAGTAGAGCTAAAACACCCCAAACAATACCAACGATGAGATCTGTGACAGATTTTCCTTTTTTATTCTCAGAGTTAATATCTGCCTGTGGGTCTTTAGAAACAATATTAGGATCTCCCTTTAAATAGTATAGTTTAAGTTGAGGGAAGTTTGGCAGCTTAGTTAACGAAATTTCATCGGTATAAGTACGCCCATCTACAGTAAATGTATAATTAAACGTGTATGTTTTTATAACCTTAGCCAAAGTGGTTTCTGTATACTCGTTAGATAGGTCTGCCATAACAAAAGTGTTATCGTCTAACATTTGTTGACGTTCTGCAATTTTATCTTTGTCTCCTTCGTAAATGTAATCGCTAACACAAGATTTTGCTAGTAAAGAAAATACAATAATAAATACAATTCTGTATAAAACAGATTTTACTTTTTTCATAGGTTTATTGGTCTTTAGTTATTTGTTTTGGTCTATTTTATAAGTCTCAAGTCTTGGCTCTCTTTTCTATGTTCTATTTTTCCCTTTAAAGGGTTTTGCCTCCTGGCTATTGCTCTTTATTCCCTGCTCATATTTACTTTTTATTTTAAAAAAACTTTGTTGTTTTAAGTAAACGCCTATAAAAAAACCAACTAAGGAAAGTCTTATTGTGAGATATACAAATGGACTAATTAAATTAATAATTTTTGTTAAATCGCCTCTTCTGTTTTCTAAAATATTGTCATTTATAGCGTAAATATAAGGTGATGGTAATTTAAAAATGATGAGTTCTAACAAGGTAAATACAAGATATGCAATTACAATATACAATGTAGTTTTTAAAAGTAATTTTCTGTTTGATGAAGCAATTAAAATAATAAGACCACTAATAAATGTTAGTAAGCCAAAGATATAATTGTTGTTTATTTTTAATAACGCACTTCCAAGAGTTATAATTCCAAGTATTAATAGCAAGTAAGCGCCATTTTTAAAAAAGTTTAATGCCTGTATGTAGTCATTAAATTTAAGAATAATATCTAGCCTACCTTTTTTTATGTCTTGTTCTTCTTTAGATAGATTATCAAATTTTTCTCCTGACGGATTAAATATTTGTTTTTCGACATCCTTTCTTAGTCTAGACTCATTTATAGACTCTAAAACAAGATTAGGAAAAATCCCTTTTTCTAATTGATCTTGTCCCTGTTTTATAAGTCGATTTTTATCTTCTAAAGACATTTAATGCGTATTGTTATTTTATGAATGATTACTGTTTCTAATTTTGGTCTTTTTTCTCTCCTCTATATTCTTTTCTCTTTAAAAAAATCGAAATAATTTCTTACAATTTATATAGTTTTTAGAAACGGACAAATAAAAAAGCTTGTTTTTATAGTAATTACAAAGAATTACTATAAGAACAAGCTTTGTAGAATTTAGCTAATGTTAACTAGTCTAGCTTATCTGTTAAGCCACTAAAAACTTTTTTAGGGTTTTTGCCATCGTATAAAATAGCATAAACCGCATCTATAATAGGAGTCTTAGATTTTTTGCTGTGTTTTTCATTAATCAGGTGTGCACTTTTAGTAGCGTAGTAACCTTCGGCAACCATACTCATTTCCATCATAGCACTTTTAACCGTGTACCCTTTGCCAATCATATTACCAAACATTCTGTTTCTACTAAAAACAGAATAGCCAGTAACTAGCAAATCACCAAGGTAGGCAGAGTTGTTAATGTTGCGTTTCATATGGTGTACACGTTTAATAAAACGTTTCATTTCTCTAATAGCATTACTCATAAGTACACTCTGAAAATTGTCTCCGTAACCCAAACCGTGAGCCATACCGGCAGCAATAGCATAAATATTTTTAAGAACGGCTGCATACTCGGTGCCAATAATATCGTCAGATGTTTTTGTTTTTATGTAATAGCTACTTAGGTTTTTAGCAACCAATTTAGCTTTTTTCTCATCTGCGCAAGCAATAGTTAAATAAGACAAACGCTCTAAGGCAACTTCCTCGGCATGGCAAGGACCAGCAATAACACCAATATTTTCTAGTGGTACATTATACGTTTGGTTAAAATGCTCACCAACAATTAAACCTGTTTCTGGCACAATACCTTTTATTGCAGAAAATACAATTTTCTCATCTAAAGAAACCGTTAGTTTTTCTAATTCTGTTACTAAAAAAGCAGAAGGTATTGCAAAAATTACAACATCTGCATTAGTAATAGCGGTATTAATATCTGCGGTTAGTGCTAATTGTTGTGGGTTAAATTCAACGGCACTTATATAATTAGGGTTGTGATTGTGTTCTTTTATATGCGCTATAGCATCTGTATTGCGCATATACCAATTTACTGTGCTAACATTTTCAGTAAGCATTTTTACAATTGCAGTAGCCCAGCTACCACCACCCAAAACAGCAAACTTTGTAGTATTCTTCATAAAATAAATTTAGTAGATCAAAAGTAGATAAAATTTAATTGAAAGCAGAAATTTTAAAGCCAGTATAGCATCAATTTAATAAAAAAATATAGCCCTGTTATTGTTGTAATTAAGGTAGATGTACTACTTTTTTTTGCCATATTATTTATTTCATTAATCTAAAAGTACAAAAAATTAAATTCATTAACTGTTGTATGTCAGTTATTTAGAAATTTTGGCACGCCCTTTGTTTTAAGCTAAACAGAACCAATACATTTTTATTATGAAAACGAAATTATTATTAGGACTACTGCTATTGGGAACCTTAGTTTCTTCATGTTATTCAGAAATTATAATTGAAGATGAGTTTTTAGAACCAGGATTTTCTGTAGAACACGCAATTCATAAATACGATTTATGGTATGTAGATATTAATGCTACACAAGGAAACGGAGAAGTGCCTTTTTTGCAACGTGCATTTACTATTACATTTAATAATGGCCGTTTGTATGCAAATAATAACATTGTCGGTATTGGTAAAACTGGTGGTGGTTACGGTATAGATGTTGGTAATTACGATGTTTTTAACGATGGTATACGTGTAAACCATAGTGTAGATGGTAGGTGGCCTTTAGAGGTTTATGTAGTAAATAACAATACTTTAGAGTTGTTAGATGTTAGTACAAACACATCATACTACTTAAGAGGATATAGACAAAGTACGTTTGATTATGATTATGTTTTTTATGATAATTTAAAATACTTTTTACAAGAGTACAACGCTTGGGAAAAAACATATACAAGTAAAGAAGGGGCTATAAATGATTTTGATGCGGAGAATTTTTTACAATTTTTTGCTGATGGTAATGCCGATGTTTTTAGGTCTTCTATAGACAATAATGGTACTAGACCAAGAAACTTACAGTGGGATTATGAAGGGGTGTATAAAGTGTTTGATGTTGATGGTGATGAAACCTTAAAGTTACTAGAGTTAGACTATGATTTTATGGGTGATGATTATTTTGAGTTTTATGTGATTAACGATAGTACAATAGAGTTATATCATCCAGATTCTGGCACGGTTTATGAGTTTACAGGAGTAGGTTATACAGAGTATTTAAAAGGAGATGCATCTGTAACAGATAAAAAAAGAACGAAGTCTACAAACAGTGTAAAAACAGTGAAGAGACAACGCAAAAGATAGAAGAATTTTAGGTTGGTTATTAGTTGTAAAACCGTCTTAAACAGTGGTATGTTTAAGGCGGTTTTTTTGTGTTTTTAATTGTCTTCTAATTTTAAAATTGAAGTAGTATAATTTCTTGTGCTAATACATAGTTTTTCATCTGTAATTAAGGAGTGCCCTAAAGACGGAATCATTTCTGTTAATTTTTGTTGCCAAGCTTTAGATTTTACCTGCATAGGAAAACATTGGTTTAATACAGATAACATAATAGACACAGAGGTAGATGCACCAGGTGAGGCTCCAAGCAAAGCAGCTAATGTGTTGTTTTTGTTGGTTACAATCTCGGTTCCAAATTTAAGTACACCACCTTCTTTGGCATCCTTTTTTATAATTTGTACACGTTGCCCAGCTGTAATAAGTTCCCAGTCTTCAATTTTAGCATTTGGGTAGTATTTTTCTAATGCTTTAAAACGTTCTTCTGGCGACTGTACAACTTGTTCTATTAAGTATTTAGTAAGCGATATATTGTGTAAACCTGCCCTAAGCATAGGAAAAATATTATGTGCATCTATAGACAGTGGCAAATCAAAATAAGAACCATTTTTTAAAAATTTAGTAGAAAAACCAGCATACGGACCAAAAAGTAACGAGCGCTCGCCGTTTAACATTCTAGTATCTAAATGCGGAACAGACATTGGTGGCGCACCAACTTCTGCCATACCATAAACTTTGGCTTCGTGTTGTAAAATAACTTTAGGGTTGTTGCACTTTAAAAACTGTCCGCTTACAGGAAAACCACCGTAACCATCTGCTTCTGGAATATCAGATTTCTCTAGTAATTTTAAAGCGCCACCACCAGCACCTATAAATACAAAATTACTCTCTATAGTTTTTTCTTTATCTGTATGTAAATCTTTAACCTCTATTTCCCAAGTGCCATCTTTTTTATCATCTATATCTTCTACTTGGTGACCTAAAAACACTTCTACACCATCGCAAGACTGTAAATAGGCAATCATACCTCTAGTAATAGTTCCAAAATTTACATCTGTACCAATAGGCATTCTTGTGGCACCAATAGTTTGGTCTTTATTGCGCCCTGTCATCATTAACGGAACCCATTCTTTAATTTGGTCGTAATTTTCAGAATGTAACATATCTTTAAAAATAGGATATGCTGTAAGTGCTTTGTGTCTTTTTCTTAAGAAGTTTAAATTTTCATCACCCCAAACAAAACTCATATGGTCAATGTCATTAATAAAAGCATCTTCTGCAGGTAGTAAATTGTTTTTTACTAAATATGCCCAAAGTTGTTTAGATACTTCAAAGGATTCACTAATTTTTAATGCTTTAGAAATATCTATATCGCCTTGCTCATTTTCTGGTTGTAGTTTAATTCACAAAAAGCAGAGTGTCCTGTGCCTGCATTGTTCCAAGCATCAGAGCTTTCTGCGCCTACTTTATCTAAACGTTCATAAATAGCTATTTTTGCATCTGGTATTAGTTGTTTTAATAAAACGCCAAGCGTTGCGCTCATTATACCAGCTCCTATAAGTGTAAAGTCTTGTTTTGCCATTATGTAGATGTGTTTACTACAAAGCTAAGAAACGTTTTGTTAGCGTGTAGTGTTAGATTTTTATAATTTTAAGATGTGTTTTTTAGTTTTATATAGTTTATTTCTCTAAAAGCTCAATAAAGACTATTTTTGCGCCCTTAATTTATAAGCTAAAATGAAAAAGTATTTAAATTTATTCGATTTCCAGCAGAAGGTAGATTATAAAAATGAAATTTTAGCAGGATTAACGGTGGCAATGACAATGATTCCAGAATCATTAATGTTTGCTATTCTTGCAGGATTTTCGCCTTTAGTAGGTTTGTACGGTGCTTTTATTATGGGACTGGTTACAGCAATATTTGGTGGTAGACCAGGATTAATTTCTGGAGGAGCTGGTGCAACAGTAGTAGTTCTTATGGCATTAATGAACTCGCACGGCTTAGAATATGTTTTTGCGGCAGTTGCTATGGCAGGTGTTTTTCAGCTAATAGTTGGTCTTTTAAAACTTGGTAAATTTATACGTTTGGTGCCTCAACCCGTAATGTTTGGGTTTGTAAACGGTTTGGCTATTATTATTTTTATGGCACAAATGGACCAATTTAAAATTGGTGTTGGTGATGCTGCAGTTTGGTTAACAGGCGAAACATTGTATACTATGGTAGGCTTGGTACTGTTTACAATTGCAATAATTGTTTTTGTTCCTAAACTTACCAAAGCAGTTCCGGCTTCTTTAATAGGAATTATCGTTGTTTTTTTAGTTGTGTATTTTTTAAATATAGAAACAAAGCAAGTCGTAGATATTATTAATCAAGATACTTTACCGGGAGAACCATTAAAGTCGCTTAGTGGTACATTACCTTCTTTTCATATACCAACTATTCCGTTTACATTAGAAGCCTTTAAAATTATTTTACCATACGGATTAATAATGGCTGCTGTAGGTTTAACAGAAGGCTTACTTACGTTAAACTTAGTAGATGAAATTACAGGTACAAAAGGAAACAGTAATAGAGAGTGCGTAGCACAAGGAGGCGCAAATATTTTAAATGGCTTTTTTGGTGGTATGGGTGGTTGTCCAATGATTGCTCAAACTTTGGTTAACCTATCTGCAGGTTCAAGAGCTAGATTATCTGGTATAATTGCAGCGTTAACTATATTGGTAATTATATTGTTTGGAGCACCAGTAATAGAACTTGTACCTATAGCTGCATTGGTAGGTGTTATGGTAATGGTTGCAGTAGGTACTTTTGAGTGGGCAAGTTTTAGAGCCTTAAAAAGAATGCCTAAACCAGATATTTTTGTAATGATATTGGTAACTTTAATTACTGTGGTTTTACACAACTTAGCATTAGCCGTATTAATAGGTGTTATTATTTCTGCATTGGTATTTGCTTGGGAAAGTGCTAAAAGAATTAGGGCTAGAAAATATGTAGATGAAGCAGGGGTAAAACACTATGAGATTTACGGACCTTTATTTTTTGGCTCTGTAACTGCTTTTAATGAAAAGTTTGATGTAGCAAATGATCCTGAAGAAGTAATTATTGACTTTAAAGAAAGTAAAGTTTCAGATATGTCTGCAATTGAAGCTTTAAACAAAATTACCGAACGCTATGCCAAAGTAGGTAAAAAGGTACACTTAAAACACCTTAGTAAGGATTGTAGAGTGTTGTTAAACAATGCAGATAAAATAATTGAAGTTAACGTATTAGAAGACCCTACATACAAAGTAGTAGGAAACAAATAAGTTTTTATTCTGTAGTAAATTTATACAAAGTTACACTGTGGTATTCTTCTTTTGGATGTAGTATCACAGTTGGAAACTGTGGTTTATTAGGGCTGTCAGGATAATGCTGTGTCTCTAAGCAAAAAGCAGCTCGTGGATGGTATTTTTTTCCAGATTTGCCTACTAAATCATCACCAATAAAGTTGCCTGTATACAATTGCACTCCTGGTTCCGTAGTGTACACATCCATAGTAATACCTGTTGTAGCTTCTTTTGCCGTTGCAGCCAAATTTAAAGTTGTGTTTTGGTCTATAACATAATTGTGATCATAACCATTGCCAATAATTAGTTGCTCATGATCTTCATTAATATCTTTACCAATAGCTTTTTCTTTTCTAAAATCTAAAGGAGTATCATAAACAGATGTTAGCTCGCCAGTAGGTATACAAGTCTTGTCTATACTTGTAAAAGAAGATGCATTAATTTGTAGTGTATGGTCTAAAATATCACCATTACCTTCACCTTTTAAATTAAAATAAGAGTGGTTTGTTAAGTTAACTACAGTGGTTTTATCTGTAATAGCCCAATATTTAATTTTTAAAGCATTTTTATCTGTTAAGTGATATTGCACTTTTACAGCTAAAGTACCAGGGAAACCTTCTTCCATGTCTGCAGAAACATAGGTTAGTTCTAGTGTATCTTCAGTAGGTTGTTTTGCATCCCAAACAACAGCGTCAAAACCAGTTGTGCCACCGTGTAAATGATTTTCGCCGTTATTAACAGCTAAATTGTATATTTTGTTATCTAGAGTAAAGCTCCCTTTAGCAATTCTGTTTGCATACCTGCCAACAATACTACCAAAGTAGGCATTTGGATTGGTTTGGTACTCGTGCAAAGATTTATATCCTAAAACAACATCTTTAAAATTACTGTTTTTGTCTTTTACCCATAATGAGACTAAAGTGCCACCATAATTTGTTATTTGAGCAATAGAACCTTGTGTGTTTTTTAGCGTAAAAAGCGATACTCTTTTTCCGTTAATTAAAGATTCAAAATCTTTTGGGTTTAGGAGTTGTGGTGTCATTAGTAAATTGGTTTTTAGTGTTTATTTTTTTAGCTCTACTAAAATTGGACAATGGTCACTGTGTTTAGCTTCCTTTAAAATAACAGCTCTTTTTAAGCGATTTTCAAGGGTTTTACTCACCATAGCATAATCTAGTCGCCAACCTTTGTTATTATTTCTTGCGTTAGCTCTATAGCTCCACCAAGAGTAGTTGTGTGGCTCTTTATTAAAATGCCTAAAACTATCTATAAATCCGCTCTCCATAAAATTCCCAATCCACTCGCGTTCTACAGGTAAAAATCCAGATACGTTTTTGTTGCGCACAGGATCGTGTATGTCTATTGCCTCATGGCATATATTATAATCTCCCAATACAATAATATTAGGTTTGTCTTTTTTTAAGTCATTAATATAGGTCTGAAAATCGTCCATATATTTTAACTTAAAATCTAAGCGAGCTAAGTTTGTGCCAGATGGTAAATACATACTCATTATAGAAACGTCTCCAAAATCTGCTCTAATATTACGCCCTTCAAAATCCATATAATCTATTCCTGTACCGTACTCTATATGGTTTGGCTCTGTTTTAGATAATATTGCAACACCGCTATAGCCTTTTTTTTGAGCACTATACCAGTAATTGTAGCTATAACCAGCTTCTTCAAATAAAGACAAATCTAACTGTTCTTTTAAGGCTTTTATTTCCTGAAGGCATATAACGTCTGGGTCTGTAGCGGTAAGCCAATCTATAAAACCTTTATTAATTGCTGCGCGAATACCATTAACGTTATAGGATACTATTTTCATTATATAGAATTAAAAAGTTAAAAATAGAAAAAACAAAGGGTTCTATGAAAAATGAATGAGAGAGATTCTTACAAAAAGTTCTATTTTTGCAAATTGAAAAATGAGAATTAGAAAACACTAACATTATGAAAAAAGGATTATTAGTAGTATTATTTTTATTGGGAGCCAAAATGGTATCTGCCCAAGCTTACTCTAATTTTGATAAAAACCAAGAAGTTAAATTTAATATAGGAATGTTTTTGGCAACAACTTCTGCAGAGTTTGGATACGAGTATTTTTTAGGTGATGATACAAGTGTTGGAGCAATTCTTCATTTTGATGGTGACGGTGAAGATTATAACGGTAGCTTTGGATTTGGACCTAATTTTAGGGCTTACTTTGGAGATATGCCAAGAAGTGGTGCATTTGCAGAAGCTTTTGGATTATATATAAAGGGAGAAAAAAAGTATAATGAAATGGGATCTAGAATTATTGGCGATTATAGTAATGTTGCCCTAGGTCTTGGTGGAGGTTATAAATGGGTTACGCGTAGTGAGCGTTTTACACTAGAACTTAACGGTGGTTTTGGTAGAAATATTAACCCTAAAGATTTTCAGGACGATTTTATTTTTAGAGCAGGATTATCTGTAGGTTTCAGATTTTAGCAATAATAATTTATTATAAAAAAAGAGCTCACTACTGGCAAATGCTTTAGTGAGCTCTTTTTTTTATCAACTTAAAAAATTATATTTTTTTAAGCCATCCTTTCATAGATACCTCTGCGTCTATAATAGATTTTAAGTCTGTAATGGCAACACGTTTTTGCTCCATAGTATCTCTATGGCGTATAGTTACAGTTTTGTCTTCTAAAGTTTGGTGATCTACAGTAATACAAAAAGGAGTACCATTAGCATCTTGTCTTCTGTAACGACGACCAACAGCATCTTTTTCATCATAAATTACTTTAAAATCCCATTTTAAGTCTTCTATAATTTCTTTAGCTACATCTGGTAAGCCATCTTTTTTAACAAGTGGTAAAATAGCAGCTTTGGTAGGTGCTAACACTGCAGGTAATTTAAGAACAGTTCTAGTAGATCCGTTTTCTAATTCTTCCTCTACTAAAGAGTTAGAGAAAACTGCTAAAAACATACGATCTAAGCCAATAGAGGTTTCTACAACATATGGTACGTAACTTTCGTTAATTTCGTGATCAAAATATTGTAATTTTTTACCAGAATGCTTCTCGTGACTACTTAAATCAAAATCTGTTCTAGAGTGTATACCTTCTAGCTCTTTAAATCCAAAAGGGAATTTAAACTCTATATCTGCTGCTGCATCTGCATAATGGGCTAGTTTGTCATGATCATGAAAACGGTAGTTTTCTTCACCTAAACCTAAAGATAAATGCCATTTAATACGGTTTTGTTTCCAAGCCTCGTACCATTCTTTTTGTGTGCCAGGGCGTACAAAAAATTGCATTTCCATTTGTTCAAACTCACGCTGACGAAAAATAAATTGTCTTGCAACAATCTCGTTTCTAAATGCTTTTCCTATTTGGGCAATACCAAAAGGAATCTTCATACGTCCAGTTTTTTGTACGTTTAAGAAGTTTACAAATATACCTTGTGCTGTTTCTGGCCTTAAGTAAAGGTCCATTGCACTGTCTGCAGAAGCACCCAATTTTGTACCAAACATTAAGTTAAACTGCTTAACGTCTGTCCAGTTTTTAGATCCAGATACAGGGCAAACAATATCTAACTCTTCTATTAAACTTTTTACGTCTGCTAAATCTTCGTTTTCTAAAGATTTACCCATTCTAGATAAAATAGTATCTATTTTTTCTTGGTAACCAACAACACGTGGGTTAGTAGTAATAAATTCTTGCTTGTTAAAAGCATCACCAAAACGTTTAGCAGCTTTGGTAACTTCTTTATTTATTTTGTTTTCTATTTTAGCGCAGTAGTCTTCAATTAAAACATCTGCTCTATATCTTTTTTTAGAATCTTTGTTGTCTATTAACGGGTCATTAAATGCATCTACGTGTCCAGATGCTTTCCAAACCGTTGGGTGCATAAAAATAGCAGAGTCTATACCAACAATGTTATCGTGCAACTGCACCATTGCTTTCCACCAGTATTGTTTAATGTTATTTTTTAATTCTGCTCCGTTTTGTGCGTAGTCATATACAGCACTTAAACCATCGTATATTTCACTAGATTGAAACACGTAACCGTACTCCTTTGCGTGAGATATAACCTTTTTAAATTTGTCTTCTTGATTTGCCATATGGCAAAAATAGAACTTTAGTGTTAATAGATTGAATTATTTTAATTCAAATTCTATAGAAGAAAGTAATTTTTGTTCTTCAAAAACATTTAAAGTATATATACCTGGCTTTAAAGAACCAGACGGTAATTTAATATGCTCACAAATTTCTTCGTTTATACCAGTGTAAATAATATCTACAGCTTTACTATACTCGTTTCCGTCTACGTTTATAATATTTGCGTTATTAGAAATTACTTTTTTGTTAGGATCTAAAAACTGTAGGTATAGTCTTTTTTCTATATTAATGTCATTAGGGTTGCCGCTAATAGTTGTACAGGCTCTAAGTTTAGATATTAAGTTTGCTTTGTTTGTATTAATATCTCTTCCATTACGCACTCTAAAAGCTAAAGACTCTGTGCTTCTTATTTTTAAATAGGTCTTATTTTTAAGCTCTTTATTTAATTTGTTGTTAGCATCTTTTAGGTCTTCTTCGTTTTGTGATGCAGCAAGAGCTTGTGCTTTGTATTGGTCTGCTCTTTTTTTAGCATTCTGCACACTTTCGCTTAAAACAACGTTATTGTATTTTAAAGAATTATACTTAATATTTAAACTGTCATATTTAAGTTGCCATCTACGTAATTCTCTTTTGTTTTGATCGTACTTATTACTGTCAAAATTTAGCTGTCCAATAGAGTCTAATAATCTAGATACATCACTATTTGCAACATCTAAATCTATCTTGTTAACTTCTACTTCAGAAGATAAACTTTCTATATTAGCTTGCATATTGGCAAGCTTATCTGTAAGCATTTTTTTCTCTCGCTCTAAATAGCTTATGTTGCTGTTGGACTGTGCATTGCTATAGTAAAAAGCAATTAAGATACCCAGTATCACGGCCGCAAGCGCAGCTATAATCACTTTGTATTTTAAATTGTTATCTTGTGAGTCCATTGGAAGTTGGAGGTAATTTTAAGTAGGGTTAAATTTGGGGCATTACAAGTTGTCAAATATACTAAATCATATCAATAAAATACTAATGCCCTTAGGGTGTTTTGGATGTAATACACCTTTGCGTAAAGGTGAACGATTAATTTGTACCGTTTGTCGAAATCAGTTACCTCTTACCGAGTACAATTTCACTGATGAAAACCCAATTGACCGTATTTTCTATGGTAGAATTAATGTTAAAAAGGTTAATTCTTTCTTATTTTTCACAAAAAATGGGGTTGTAAAAAACATTATTCATCATTTAAAATATAAAAATCAGCAACAGATTGGAACTTTTTTTGGACGTTGGTACGCGCAATTAATAAAAGAACGCTTAGATATAGATATTGTTGTGCCAGTGCCTTTACATAAGAAAAAATTAACAAAAAGAGGCTACAACCAAGTAACCTTATTTGGGCAAGAATTAGCAGAGCATTTAAATGCAGACTACCAAGAAGATGTGCTTTTTAAAACAGCAAATACCAGAACGTTAACTAAAAGAAATAGATTTGCAAGATGGAAAGTAAATCAGGATTTATACAAGCTAACTAATGAAGAAAATATAGCCGGAAAAACCATTTTGTTGGTAGATGATGTAATTACTACAGGAGCTACAATAGAAGCTTGCGCTACAGCATTAAATAAAGCAAAAAATGTTACAATTTATGTGGCAACAATTGCAGTAGTGCCATAGTTTTATGTTTGTGTAATTTGTTGTTTCTTTGTGCTAATATTTAGGCTATGGTAAGACGTATTTTAAGCTTTCTTTTTTTAGGATTAGTTGTATTTGCATTTATGCAATGTGCAAGAAGAGGAACGCCGTCTGGTGGACCCAAAGATATTACACCTGCAGAGTTAATTAGTGCTACACCTGCAAATAGGAGCATCAATTTTAAATCTAAAACCATTAAGCTAGAGTTTAATGAGTATATAAAGCTAAAAGATATACAAAAGCAGCTTATAGTTTCTCCGCCTTTAAAATATCAGCCAGATATTACACCACAAGGGTCTGCAAGCAAATACATAGAGATTACCATAAAAGATACTCTAAAAGAGAACACAACGTATACTTTTAATTTTGGACAAAGTATAGAAGATAATAATGAGGGAAACCCAAGTAGTTTTTTAAGTTATGTTTTTTCTACAGGAGATTACATAGATTCTTTAAGTATATCTGGAGTAGTAAATGATGCATTTAAGCAAAAGGTAGATGAGTTTGTAAGTGTAATGTTGTACAAGGTAGACAGTACTTATACAGACTCTATTGTGTATAAAGAGCCTCCATATTACATTACCAATACGCTAGATAGTACTAATATATTTTCTTTAAAAAACTTAAAAGAAGGTACATATGCATTATTTGCTTTAAAAGATGAAAGTAATAACAATATGTTTGATCAAGGTATTGATAAAATAGCATTTTTAGACCACTTTATAACTGTGCCAACAGACTCTATATACGTTTTGGATTTATTTAAAGAGGTTTCAGATTTTTCAGTTTCTGTGCCAAGTTATGCAGCAAAAAACAAAATACTATTTGGGTATAAGGGAGATGGTAGTGACATTAGGATAGAAAGACAAAGTTACTTGCCAGATAGTGTAAAAACTAAAGTAACCAAAGAGGTAGATAAAGACACATTAAATTATTGGATAAGTCCTTTTAAAGCAGATTCTCTAATTTTTAATGTAATTAGCGATCGCCAAAAAACTAGAGATACGTTTATTGTAAAATCTAGAAAACTGGCTGTAGATTCTTTAAAGTTTAATACAGTTGCTAATAAAAAAATAAGTTTAGAAAATCAGTTTTGGGTGTCAGCAAATATTCCAATTAAGGCCATAGATACATCAAAAATTAAGATAGTAGATAAAGATACTATTCCGGTTTCTGTGCCAATTAGTTTAGATACTGTAAAAAACAGGTTAAATTTTGATATGGTTGTACCATTAGAAAACCAATACAGTATTACATTATTACCAGAAGCAGTTACAGATTTTTTTAATGCAGTAAACGACACTATACAATACAGAGTATCTTTTGTAGACCCTACTGAAAATAGTTTGCTAACAGTTACATTATCTGGCGAGGTAACTTACCCAGTAATTGTACAATTGGTAGATGAGTCTGGTAAATTAATAAGGGAGCAATTTGCCACAGAGCCAAAGTCATTGGTGTACAAAAACGTTAAACCAGGAAAATGCCAAATTAGAGTTATAGAAGATACTAATGGGAACCAAAAATGGGATACAGGTAGTTATCTAAACAAGCGTTTTGCAGAAAGAGTTAGTTATTCTCCGTCTATAGAGCTAAGAGCCAATTGGGAAGAAACGTTTAATTTTCAAATTGTAAGGTAAACGCATCTCTATCTTCTAAAAATTTTAATTTAGTACGTGTTTCTGCAATGTGTTGCTTGTGTAAAACGGTATGTATTATTTCTTCTGTTGTAGAAAAACAAAGCTCTTTGCCTAATGTATCATAAACAGCAGAATGTCCTGTGTATTCATAATTAAAATTGTCTGTGCCAACTCTATTTACGCCAATACAATAGCTCATATTTTCTATAGCTCTTGCCTTTAGTAATGTATCCCAGGCAGCAATACGTTGTTTAGGCCAATTGGCTACATATAGCAATATGTCATAATCTTTGGTGTTACGAGCCCATACAGGAAACCTGAGATCATAACAAATTAATGGGCAAATTTTAAACCCTTTGTAATCTATCATTAGTTTTTTACTTCCAGCTTTGTATACTTTGTCTTCACCAGCTAATGTAAATGTGTGTTTTTTGTTATAGGTTTGGAAAGTGCCATTTGGAAAAACAAAAAATAAGCGGTTGTAAAAGTTATCATCTTCAAAAAAGGGAATACTACCTGTAATGGCAGTTTGTTTTTCTTTAGCAATGTCTTGCATCCA
>NZ_JBDVAA010000089.1:0-5623 GCF_039943695.1 Cellulophaga sp.
ATGGGGCAAATTCTATTACTTTTTGGTAACGTCTTTGTACAGAGCAATCTCTCTCATACAAGTGTACCATATTACCGTGTGTATCTGCAACTATCTGTACCTCTATATGCTTAGGGTTTTCTACAAATTTTTCAAGAAAAACAGTATCATCTCCAAATGCATTTAAAGATTCTCTACGGGCTTCAGGGAAAGCTTTTTCTAATTCTTCTTGTGAACGTATTACACGCATTCCACGGCCTCCACCGCCAGAAGCAGCTTTTAACATTACAGGATAACTAATACGTTTAGCCTCTTCAATTGCTATGCTTACATCTGTTAAATCTTTATTACTACTTTGTATAACTGGAACGTTATTAGCAACCGCTACCTCTTTTGCAGTAATTTTATCTCCTAAAGACTTTAGTACTGACACCTTTGGACCAACAAAAATAATATCATTGTCTGCACATTTCTGAGCAAACTCTGCATTTTCAGATAAAAAGCCATAACCAGGATGAATAGCATCTACACCATTTTCCTTAGCTACCTCTATTATAGCATCTATATTTAAATATGGTTTTAAAGGCTCATGATCTTCTCCTATTTGGTAACATTCATCTGCTTTATACCTATGCAATGAATAGCGATCCTCATAGGTGTACACACCAACCGTTTTAATGCCTATTTCTACACAAGCTCTAAAAATACGGATTGCAATTTCTCCCCTATTTGCTACTAAAACCTTATTAATCTTCATTTATTACTATATTTATTAGTGTTTACTAATTAATTCCAATAATTTTATAAAACTACCCAAACACATTCAGAATAATTTAACAAAATCACCTCCTTATTCCCTGTTTTCAAAGGTACTTTATTTAAGCGTTTTTAACAATACTAAAATTTTACAAAACAGGGTTATTTCGTATCATATTATCACTATTTTACCTATATTACAATTATTTAATAAGTAATAAGCATAATACACTGCATATTTAATTCTTGGTAGTTTTTATTTTTAGCTTGACTTTCTCTTATAATTTTAGTACCTTTTAAGAGAATTAAAAAAAACTATGGGAAAAGGAGATAAGAAATCTAAAAGAGGAAAAATAATAAATGGCACTTACGGTGCAAGAAGAAAACGAAAAATTAAAAAACAACCAACTTTACAAGAAAAAATTAGTCCAGATAAAAAGAAGTAAACCAACCAGTTATGCTTTTTATCTATAAAAAGTTACAGTTAAACCGACATAAAAGGGCATTTACACCACAACTTTGCTTATGTTTACCACATAACTTTTAATAAAAACCAAAAAAAAACCAACTTTGTAATAACAAGTTACAAACAAAACCAACCCCCAGGATATGCTTAAAAGTACATTTGTATTAATATCACTTGTAATAACAACATCTTTTACAAGCACAACTACTTCTAATTGCGATAATGCTTACTCTGCAAGTTCATACGCACTTAACTATGCTAAAAAATCTTTAAAGGCTGATAATTTTGATCACCAAAAATTTTATGCAAATAAAGCTTTTATTGCTCTTGAAAAAACCAAAAAGTTAATGAAAGAGTGTGATTGTGCCGATGCTAAAAATTCGGTTTTAAGTGGATTAGAAAATATTGATAAAGCTGCAACACCTAAAGATTGGGATTTAGGAAGACATTATGCTAAACTAGCACTGCTAGATGTTGAAAATACAATTACCGCATTAGACATTTTTACTCAAAACGGGATTAACACCATTTCTTCTGATATAGAATTAAAAAATAATGCTTTATTGTTAGAAGCTGTAGAATTAGAAAAACAACGTGTAGCTCTTGAATCTGAGATAGAAAAGTTACTTTCTAAAAAGAGAGCTTTAGCTATTAAAATTGCTGAGAATATTCAAAAACAAAGGCAAAACTAAAATTAGTCAACCACTAATTTTAGTTCTACTCCGTTATTTTCTTCTACAACATTAAGCTCATAAGTATAAAAACCTAGCGGCAAAGGTGTTTCTCCTACGTAATCTATTGCTTGCAATGTATATGTTTCACCATCTGCTTCTATCAAAATTGAAGCGTATGCGTATGCCGTTTCATACTCAAAATACTCAGACACTTCTCCTGAAGCAACATTTGTATACACATTTTCTGCATCTCCATTTACTTGCACCATATCATAATTTACCTCACTAACATTTTTTATCCTAATATTAACAGCTTCAAGGTTGTCATCCCTATCATCACAACTAAAAATAGTTAGCACTAATACAAGTAAAGGAAATAGAATTTTATTTTTCATAGGAAACATTTATTTGTCTACCATAAAAAACGGAATTTTAAAGATATTATTATCTAATAAAAACTGGCATATTCTCTTTTTCAGTGTACTCCTGACTAAAAGCATAGCCATCTGTGGTAAAGTTTTTAATATCATCTAAAGTTTCTGCATTAGTGTCTATAATATAGCGCACCATAGAACCTCTTGCTTTTTTGGCATAAAAACTTATTACCTTTAACTTATCATTCTTCCAATCTTTAAAAACTGGAGTAACAATTGTAGCATTTAATGCTTTTTTATCTACTGCACCAAAATATTCGTTACTAGCTAAGTTTACAAAAACCTCATTTTCTTTTAATTCTGAATTTAAATACTCTGTAACATCTTTTTTCCAGAACTCGTGTAGGTTTTTATTGGTATCTACCGGCATTTTTGTACCCATTTCCAAACGGTAAGGCATCATTAAATCTAACGGTCTTAAAACGCCATACAAACCTGATAAGATTCTTAATTTATCTTGTAAAATTGCTAATTTATCTTCCTGTAAAGAATACGCGTCTAAACCTTGATACACATCTCCATTAAAAGCAAAAACAGCAGGTCTTGCATTTTTTACAGTAAAAGGAATTGTAAAATCTTGATTACGTTGCCAGTTTAATTGTGCCAAATTATCAGAAATACCCATTAGCTCAGATATAGCCTTAGGCGATTTCTTTTTAAGAACCTCATTTAGCTTTTTAGCTTGTTTTAAAAACTGAGGCTCTGTAAATTCTTCTGTTGGCAATTTAGAGTCAAAATCCAATGACTTTGCTGGCGAAATAACAATCTTCATCTTATTTTTAATTTGGTATAAAAATAAACATCATTTTTATGTTATTACACAAACTGTAAAAGAGATTTTAAATACTAGTATAGTAAAAACTAATGTTATTGAGAATGCTTAGCGTAATGCCTCCACTTTTCTATAACACTTGCCATATCTTCTGGTATTTCTGTATTAAACTGCATAAGTTCTTTTGTAACAGGATGTACAAAACCAAGTGTTTTTGCGTGTAATGCCTGTCTTGGCAATATCTTAAATGCGTTTTCTACAAACTGTTTGTATTTTGTAAAGGTTGTTCCTTTTAAAATACGTTCTCCACCATAGCGCTCATCATTAAATAATGTATGCCCTATGTGCTTCATATGCACTCTAATTTGGTGTGTTCTTCCAGTTTCTAGCTTACAAGAAATAACCGTAACATACCCTAAACGTTCTATAACTTTATAATGAGTTATTGCTTCTTTTCCTTCGTCTCCATCAGGAAAAACGTGCATTTGCAATCTATTTTTTGGATGTCTACCTAAATTACCCTCAATAGTACCTTCGTCATTTTCAACATTACCCCATACAATAGCTACATATTCCCTTTCTGATGTTTTATCAAAAAACTGTTTAGATAAAAACGTCATTGCTGCCTCAGTCTTAGCAACTACTAAAAGTCCAGACGTATCCTTATCTATCCTATGTACTAAACCTGGTCTATCACTACTATTGTTTGGCAATTCATCTTTACAATGGTGCAACAAAGCATTAATTAAAGTACCAGAGTAATTTCCGTGTCCTGGATGCACAACCATACCTGCTGGTTTATTTACAACCATAAGCACATCATCCTCATAAACAACGTCTATAGGAATATCTTCTGCTTGCAGCAAAAACTCATATGGCGGATGCGTAAACATAACACGTATGTCATCATTTGCCTTTACCTTATAATTTTGTTTAACCACCACATTATTAACCCAAATATGGCCATCTTTTGCGGCTTTTTGTATTTGACTACGTGTAGCGTTTTCAATAAAATTCATTAAAAACTTATCTATACGTAAAGGCTCTTGCCCTTTAGAAGCAACTACTTTATGGTGCTCATAAAGCTCATCTTCATTGGCTTGTGGCCCAATTTCTTCAGTCATATATTATGTTGCTTACTATTATTAGTGGTTACCGTTACCACAAACCAACTCTACCTTAGAGGTCTTTGGTAATTTATCTCCGGCTTTAATTTGTTTTCCTTTGTACTTTATTTTAAGTACCATATCTTCACCTATATTGTCTACATAGGTAACCTTTAAAACATCTAAACCAACAGCACGTAACATAGACGTAGCATTACGCTTTGTTTTTTGTATTACTTGTGGCACAGATACTTTTTTATATCCAGATGGGTTTACTGTAAAATATATTTTCCTGTTCTTTTTGACTTTATTACCTGCTGGTGGATTTTGTTCAATAATAGAAAACCTTGGGTAATTAGGGTTATAATTTGCAGAATCTAATACCTGAGAACGTAATCCTACCTTATCTATTTCGTGTTTCATTTGAGAGACTGCCATTTTAGAAAAATCTGGCACCTCTACAAATTCACCATGATTTGTTGTAGACTTTAACCATTGCAAAGCAACAAACACCAGTACAACCACTACTCCTAGTGCAATACCTAATTGTATTATTAATGTTTTACTTTTTAAAAAGTTGAAAAAATTTCGCATAACTATAATATTATCGCACAAATATATAAAACCCAATGCTTTTTTCTTTAATTTAAAAGAATGATATTTGTTATTAGCATTAATGACCCTTATTAATTTACCATGAAAAAAAATATTGCCATTATAATGGGAGGCTACTCTAACGAGTATAAAATATCCTTAAAAAGCGGAAACGTTGCTTACAAATACCTAGACTCTAACAAGTTTAACCTATATAGAATTCATATATTAAAAGAAAAATGGGTTTATGTAAATGCTAATGATATAGAGTCTCCTGTAGATAAAAGTGATTTTAGTATTAAAGAAAATGGACAAAAAATAAAGTTTGACTGTGTGTTTAACGCTATTCATGGTACACCTGGTGAAGATGGCTATCTACAAGCTTATTTTAACTTAATTGGAGTTAAGCAAACAGCATGTGATTTTTACCAAGCCGCACTTACATTTAACAAAAGAGATTTACTTAGCACATTAAAACCTTATGGCATTAAAGCTGCTGCTTCTTATTACTTAAATAAAGGTGATGTTATAAAAGAAGAAGAAATTATAAATACAGTTGGACTACCTTGCTTTGTAAAAGCTAACAAAGCTGGTAGTAGCTTTGGTATATCTAAAGTACACAAAAAAGAAGATTTAGCTAAAGCTATTGAAAATGCCTACTTGGCAGATGACGAAATTATTATTGAAGCCTTTTTAGATGGTACAGAAGTTTCCGTTGGTGTTATAACCTACAATGGCCACCCTAAAGTTTTACCAATTACAGAAATTACCACAGAGAACGATTTTTTTGATTACGAAGCCAAGTACGAGGGCAAATCACAAGAAATTACACCTGCTCGCAT
>NZ_JBDVAA010000090.1:0-4201 GCF_039943695.1 Cellulophaga sp.
ATTGCAGAAGAAAAAACTGTAACATTTAACACTACCGCAAATATTAAACTTAATAACCATTTTAGTTTAGACGCAGGTATTATGCTTAAAAACCTCAACTCTCATAATTATGCCAAAATTGAAGATTTATTAGGAGCTGAATACCACTTAGATATTGACACTTTCTCTAACACTAATAACGATGCAAATGGAAATACAAATAAAAAAGAAAACGATATTTTTAATTACAACTACAGTATCTCTGGAAATAATTTAAACGCATTTACACAAATAAAAGCTACCTACAAAAAATGGTATGCCTCACTAAGCACAAACATTAACACTATAAACTACCAAAGAGAAGGTTTATTTAAAAACGAACGTTATCCTGAAACATCTATTGGAAAAAGTGAAAAAATTAATTTTAGTGCCATAAACATAAAAGGTGCTTTTACCTATAAAATAACAGGCAGACATTGGGTTAATGGTCAGTTTGCTTTTATTAGTAGGCCTCCAACAATACAAAATACTTTTATTAATCCTAGAGAAAATAATAATATTGTAGCAGATATAGACAACCAACAAATTAAAACTGCTGATGTAAATTATTTTATACGCTTACCAAAACTAACAGGTCGTATTTCTACCTTTTACACATTATTTAATAATGAAACAGATGTAAATTTTTTCTTTGTAGAATCTGGCATAGGATCTGATTTTGTGCAAGAAGTAGTCACAAACATTAACAAAAAACATACTGGCTTAGAAATAGGACTAGAGTACCAACTATCCTCTGCTGTTAAAGTAACTGGTGTTGCAGCAATAGCTAATTACACCTATAATAACAACCCAAATGTTAGTATTAATTTTGACACTACTAACAGTTTTGAAGACGCTATAAATTTAGAAGGATATAGCAACTTAGGAGAAAGCAACATTAAAGGTTATAAATTAGCTCAAGGACCACAAAAAGCATTTGCTTTTGGAATAGAATATAGAGATCCAAAATATTGGTGGATATCTGGCTCTGCAAATTTTATGGGAAATAATTACGCCAATATATCTACAATAACTAGGACACAAAGCTTCTACTTAAATCCAGATACCGGACAACCTTTTCCGGATGCAACCAAAGAAAATGTAACCAAATTGCTAGCCCAAAAAAAAATGGATGATTTTTACCTACTTAACCTAGTTGGTGGTAAGTCTTGGATTATAAAAGGCAATTACGTTAGTGTTTTTGCCAGTGTAAACAATGTTTTTAACACCGTTTTTAAAACAGGCGGATATGAACAAAGCAGAAATGGCAACTACGGGCAGATGGCTCAAGACAATTTAAGTACTACTCCTTCATTTGGTACAAAATATTGGTATGGTTACGGAAGAACATATTTTTTAAACCTAGCAATTAGCTTTTAATATGAAGTCGAAAAAACACATTATAATTATAATTTGCACGCTCCTAATTTTAGGATGTGTAAAAGATAAAGATTTTGATACTCCTAAACCAGAATGTACAGATTTAGTATCTAATATTTCTTTTAAAGATTTGGAAACAATTACCACTGGTGCTATTGTTAAAATACAAGACGATTTAATTATTGAAGGTTACATTATATCATCAGACATAGAGAACAACTTTTTTGGAACAATATATATTCAAAACAAAGAAGAAAACCCTACAGCTGGCATTCAGTTTTTAGTAGACTTACGAGATTATTATCTACAATATAAACTTGGCAGTAAAGTAATCATCAAACTAAAAAATTTATACCTAGCAAAAAAAGGTAATGTATTTGTGGTTGGTGGTGTTTTTACATCATTTGGAAACCAATCTGTAGGCAGACTACCTAGCTTACAAGTGCAAGAACATATATACACTAGTTGCAGTGCTACAAAAATTACACCTACAAAAACTACTTTAGAAAACTTATCTTCTAGTGTTACAAATACACTAATAAAATTAGACAATTTAGAATTTATTGATGAGGAATTAAATACAACTTATGCAATATCCAAAGAGGAGACAGAGCGCACTCTTAAAGATTGCCAAGGAAACCAAATAAAACTTGTTACTAGTGGTTACGCAGACTTTGCAACTAACATACTGCCCCATAAAAATGGTAATGTCACAGCTATTTTAATTGAAGATGATAATGAGCTAAAATTAAAAATTAGATCTAAAGCCGATTTAAATTTTGACAAAGATCGTTGTCCTCCAATAGTAACAGAATTTACTTCAACCTCCATTTTCTTCTCAGAGCTTGCAGACCCAGATAATAATATTGGAGCAAGGTTTATAGAACTATATAACGCCAGTGACAAAAGATTAGATTTAAATAATTGGAAAATAAACAGATACACCAATGCCAGTACCGATATAAGCTCTAGCTTAGACCTAACTGGTTACAGTATAGACGCCAAGAGCACACTGGTAATTTCACCAAATGCAGATGAATTTACTAATATTTACGGTTTTTTACCAGATATAGGTATTGGTAAAAATAGTGTTGCCGACTCTAACGGAGATGACAATCTAGTATTAGTAGATCCATTTGGAACAACTATAGATATTTTTGGCGTTGTGGGGGAAGATGGCTCTACTACAAATCATGAATTTGAAGATGGTAAAGCACAACGCAAACAAAACATAAACGTAAGCTCTAGTAGCTACAACTTTAGCGAGTGGCTTATATATAATGATACCGGTGATAACGGCACTATAAATATGCCTCAAAACGCTCCTGATGATTTTTCACCTGGAGAACGCTAGTTTGCCATATCGTCTAACATATTTTTTAAATCCTTTGGAGTAACCGGCTTTAAAATATAATCTGTAACAATATCATAGGTTTTTACTCTTTCTATGTCCCTAGGGTCTATAGATGAACTAACAATGTATATAACCACATTTTGCCTAATAGCTTCAGGTATTTTTACAAAATCATCTAAAAACTCCCAACCATTCATAATTGGCATATTAAGATCTAAAAATATTAATCTTGGAAGAGTTTTTTCTATGGTAGATTGCCTTGTTAATTCTTCAATAGCATCTAATCCGTTTTCAAAAACTTCAATTTTTTCAGTAAAGCCTACTTCTTTCATTATACGCTTTGTTCCATACACAAATATTGGATCATCATCTATGATGCAAGCGCTAAAAATTTTATTCATATAATTTATTTAAAACAATTAAAATATAGTGTAAAGGTGGTGCCAATATGTACAGAACTTTCTACTTCTATTTTTCCGTTCATTGCCTCTATTTGGCTTTTAGTTATAAAAAGACCAATACCTTTAGATTTTTTGTGTTTGTGAAAAGTTTTATACATTCCAAAAATTTTGTCTTTATGCCTTTTCATATCTATACCTAAGCCGTTATCAGAAAAAGTCAATTTTATTTTGTCTCTTTCCCTTTTTGCTTTTATATCTACAACCAATCTTCTTTTTGGAGAACTGTATTTAATACTATTTGTAAGTAAGTTTAACAAAATACTCTCTAAATATGCAGGCACAGCATTAACTAAATACTCTTTAGGAATGCGTATGTTAAGTATTACATCATTTTCATTTAACAATGCAATAATACTTTTTCTAACAGAATCAAAAGTTTCTAACAACCTTACACCTTCTAACTTACCAAGCACATTAAGCTTAACACTAACTACTTCATTTAAATGCGTAATAGTTTCATCTAAACTGTCAGAAGATTCATTTAACATATTTATTAAATTAGCTCTTTCTTCTGGATCTGTTTCATTTATTAAAAACCCTGTAAGCATTGATAAATTTGTAGAATGCGATCTTAAATTATGAGAGACAATATGTGCAAAATTGGTTAGACTTTCATTTTGATCTGCAGTAATTTTTAAAACTGCTTTTACTTTATTTTCTGCCTCTATACGAGACGTAATATCTACTACTTGAGATATAAAATGAGATATACTACCATCTATTTTAGTAACTTTTGTAACAGATAAAATTACATAGACCGTATGGCCTTTTTTATGAAAATATCTTTTTTCAATTTGATAATTATCAATTTTCCCAGCTATAAGTTCATCTAACAAATTTAAGTCTGTTAAGTAATCATCTGGATGTGTTACATCTTGAAAAGTTAACTCCAACAGCTCCTCTTGCTTGTACCCTAAACTACTGCATAAACTTTTGTTTATTTTTAACCACTTACCATCTAAACCAATTAAAGCCATACCTACAGATG